>JAOZQN010000691.1 GCA_029932195.1 Bacteroidales bacterium
CCAATTATTTTTTCACAATTAAGCCTTGTAGATTTGAATACAATAATAGTTATTATCTTTCTCGACTGCAACTCCCAGAAATAGGGTTAAAAGTCAAAAAAATAGGATTTCACTAAATTTATAATAACGTCCAATTTTAAAACGCTTATTATCATCAAGTTATGCGTCTGTCATTTTGTCAAATTTGACGAAGTCTGATATAAAACAATTTTAATACAAAAAAAGACGTGCCTCATGGCATGTCTCTACATTGTGCCTTTGTAAAAAAAGACGTGCCTCATGGCATGTCTCTACATTGTGCCTTTGTAAAAAAAGACGTGCCTCATGGCACGTCTCTACATTGTGCCTTTGTAAAAAAAGACGTGCCTCATGGCACGTCTCTACAAAAAATATTTGCAATTATTTTCATCTTTTTTTCCATCTTTTCCACCAAAATTTTATTCCAAAACCAATAATTACTATAATAATAAAAACAGGAAAAAGTAATCTTGTTGTTGCTGTCCAATTTATATCGCTGTTTAATAGTTTGGAATGTTCTTCGTCTGTATGCGGTGTTTTTCCAAGCATATCGCCAAGTTTAGTTATTGCTTGCATAGATAAATTTCCGTTCGGAATATCCTGATGACAGGAAATACAAACTCCTACACGTTCCATTCGTTCTCGCTGATCTTGTGTGAGTGGCGAAGACAACTCCCAATGATGCCCAACTGTCTGTAATTGCTTGCCATCACGAGTTACAACTTGTGTTAAATCAAAAGGCAAATCCTCTATGGCAGAAAATTGTGGCGTTGCTTTTTCGCTTAATAATTCACCTTTAGCATTTCTCAAATCAACATATCTATCCTCTTCATATCCATTCATATACACACCATCATTAATACCATAACCCAAAGTTTTAGGATTGGTATGGCAAGACGCACAATCTCTCGCTTTTTTGCTAATTGTGTGAGGCTGAGCAGGCGACATATCAATTCCTCGCTGACCTGTTTCTCCTCCATTTTCCATGTCGGCTGGTGTTCTCCATATTTTATTTGAAAATAAAGTTTTCCCTCCTTCATCAATAACAGTTGTAATTTGCTGACAACCAGGAATTATTGGCGTAACTCGCCCCTCTCCATTTATCCCAAGAATTGGATCTTCCCAACGAACAAAGGACCTGCTTTCTGTAACCTTTCCTTTTGAGGTTCGTAGCTGTTCGTTTTGTGCTGTTTCGCAAGTTTCTCCATTGGAAAAATGAGCATTTCCTGTTTTTAGCCAATCGGTAGATTGCTTACCTTCTGAATAATCTATTTTTACATGACAACCATAACACTGTGCAGCCCAAGTAGAATGACAACTATAACACTCCATTTTATCAAGATGACTTTCCACATTTACCATTGCCGTAATTGCCTTGTCGGGATTTTCCCACGAATTTTCTTTTTCCATATTTTTAAGAACAGGAACATTAAAATCCAACCCCGAAGCCGAATGCACAACAACCTTGTTGCCCGTTCGCACCACATTTCCGTAAGGATTTCCACGTGCAGTGAGTAGGTATCCGTCTTTGACAGGATAAATAGTTGAAAATCTTGTCTGAACAGGTAATAATTCTTTTGTAATTCCTCTTGCTTCGTCAGAAATTTCTAAGCCAAATTCCTCACCATATCCAAGAGGCAATTCCCAAGGGTATTTCTTTGGAGTTCCATGACAATCAGCACATTCTGTTTCTATTTCGCCAAGAGTTGTGCCTCCAATATTTCCATTTCCATGAACCGAAGTTGTGGTGTGGCAATCCTGACACATTAGACCTCCCACAGGATTTCCATCTCTACTTTCGGTGTTGTGATGTGCGTCGTCTTGAATATAATTATATCGCTTTCCGTGAACTTTATATTGGTCTGTTCCATCGTCGTTCCACGGAGTTGTGTAGGCAGATTCTATCATTCCCAAATAAGAAACCCCTACCCTTTTGCCTCTGTTGTGACAAGTTACACAAGTTTCGCTTGGTATTCCTGAATAGGTTTTATCGTTTACCGTTACTTTTGTTTTACGAGAAGATTGGATAGAATGAACCAAAAGATGCCCATTTTCAGTTTTTGAAATTGACTCGTCGTCGCCTTCGTAAAAACCATTATCGCTATAAGGAATATGACAAGCCGCACAACCCGTTCCCCTAAAATCTCCTCGCCGTTGCACTCCCTGAACTCCTACGTGGCAACGCAAACACTCGGTTCGTAAATATGTAAAAACCGCTTGTTCAGGATGTTGCTCAATATTTTCCACGTCAGGGTCTGGTAACTGTATTAAGCTGTCGGGGAAATTATTAGGATATTTTTCCATCAAACGGTGCATGTATTCCTTATATTTTTTTGTGCCAAAAATTGGTGTTTTACCGTCGGGGTCGTCAATATCGTAGTTTCCGTAAATTACCTCGTATCCAGTTATTGCTCCCCAGCCCCACAATGCTCCCTGAATTTTACCTGCTTCGGTTTGCATTAAACTTCGGTGCATGGCGTAGGTATGGTCTTGGTGGCACAGCCCACATGTTTGGTCGTAAACCCAAACAGAACCTGGTTTTTTGATGTAATCTTTATGTGCAATATCCTTATTTATAGTTGCTTCCACATTTCCATTATGACAAACAATACAGCCATTTGGGTCTCCCATAGCTTTTCCTTTTGCATAAATTTGCTGCATCATTTCAGAATTATGTTCTCTAATAGGCTCAATTCCAGCATGACAAGTCATACAACCACCTTCGGGGTCGGGAAAATCTAAAACAACTTCCTTTTTTGGAATTTTTATTTTTGATAAAGTATCAGTTTGCTGATTATTAGTGTTTTTACTGTAATTTTTATAAGGAATTATCAACATTAAAATAAGTCCTATAAATAATAAAACTGCTACAGAACGTAAAATTATTTTATTTTTTTTCATATTAAAATTAGTTTAGAAGTATAAAGTTGTTGTTTTTTGACATAAATACAGATCTCAAAAGCATTGACTGCCAGGCGTTTAACGAAGTTTAATCAATGTTTTA
>JAOZQN010000122.1 GCA_029932195.1 Bacteroidales bacterium
AACACTTACTTATAGCAAATTACAACACAGAAGCCTTATTCCGTTCAAATACTAAGTTAGGTTTTTGCTATTGGTAGTTTTTTTTAAACAAAGATGAGTCCACTCCGAAAAGCATCTTTTTGCCAAATTCGACGTTGGATACAAATTTTAAAATACTCATTTACAATAAGTGCAATGAGACATGCTCATTGTATTTCTAAAATCAGCATCCGCCTTGATTTTGGCAAAAATACACTTCTCGGAGTGGACTCAAAGATATTATTATTATTTGAATTATTGTTTTATTTCTAAAATTATTATGATATAAGTAAGTAGGGACTTTCAGAAAATGCTAACAGCTCTAATTATCAGTAAGTTGTATGATTGTATTACCCCGAAATTACCCCATTTTTGAACAAAAACACCCTGTTTTGGGGTAATTTGCTCTGAAAAATCTCATCTTTTGAAAAAAAACAATTTGATAATTTTAAAACAAAAATAAGAACCGCTGATAATGAACACTATACAGGAGTTTGTTTTTTTGTAAAGTTGTTTTTCACCCAAAATAGTGCTATTTTCGTAAAAACTGCATTTACTGAAACACCCTAAGTAAAATAGACAGATATAAAGAATATTTTTTTGTTTTCTAATATATTTATCGGATTAAATAGACGTTACTAAGTGCCTACGGCACGTTAGTAAGTCGGAATCTCACTTACTAACGTGTCGTAGGTGCCTGGTTACGTGCGGATTACGTTTTCAGCAAAAAACGTTATAATCAGTAAAATTTCAAAAGTAATGATGCCGATAGGCACTTGGCACTCGTGAAAAACGCCGTTCTTTTTTAGTTAATTTTCTTTATGAAAATCATAATCAAGAAAAATAGTTGTATCTCCTTCAATTATTTCGTCGAATTGGGCACGGTAGATAGATGGAAATGGAGGAAAATAATAAATATTAATTTTTACTCCTTTTTTTATATTTTCAGGAGGATTTCTATCATGACTGTAGTAATTTTTATCTTTAACTTTGTATTTATAGTATGCATCATAAATTCCACCAGAAAGATGTGTATATAAAACAATTCCAACAGTTTCTTTGTAGTCTATTTTTAGTAAAACAAGATTCGCTAAAGGTAATAGTAGTGCGAATACTGTTACAATAGTAAAAATAATTATGTTAAATATTATTATTATTTCTCGATTTTTATTTTCTTCCATTTGGCTTATCATAATACATATTTTAGTGGATGGTGTAGTTTATCAAATAATTTCAATATTAGCCTGTTATTAAAATCTATTTCAGTGTTCTTCTTGAGTTAATTTTCTTTATGAAAATCATAATCAAGAAAAATAGTTGTATCTCCTTCAATTATTTCGTCGAACTGGGCACGGCAGATAGATGGGAGTAGAGGAAAATAATAAATATTAATTTTTACTCCTTTTTTTATATTTTCAGGAGGATGCTTATCGTAGCTATAGTAAACTTTATTTTCAACTTTGTATTTATATTTTGCTTCATAATTGGAGCCTTCTCCATCAGAAAAATATTTATATAAAACAATTCCAACAGTTTCTTTGTGGTCTATTTTTAGCAGAACAAAATTTTTAAAACATAAAAGTATTCCTAATACTAATATAGGAATAACAACTCTTGGGAGTATTTTATTTATTTTTTCTTGAATTTTATCCCTCTCCATGGGGTGCAGTTTGATTTTGTGTATACTTGCAGTATTGATATTCAATAAATTATAATTTTTGAATATTTTTAATGACACTTTTTGCAAAAACATGTAATTTTATGAACTTTTAGGTAAATTCTGACCCTATATTAGCATAAATGATAAAACTCAAATAGCTAAAATTCAAAATATTACAAGACTTTAAACTGATACACAAAATCAAACTGCACCCTCTCCATGTGTTTGTATTATAATGAATATTTTTGTGAATGGTGTAGTTTATCAAATACTTTCAATATTAGTTGTTTTAGCCTGCATTATTCATAAACTTATTTCAAAACCGTTAAAACGGTTGATTTTTAGCTATTTATATTAGCCCACGACTTAAGTCGTGGGTTGAAATTAGAACATTGATTATAACCGTTTTAACGGTTTTCATGAATAATACAGGTTAGAAGCTCTCTATAAATATGTTAGGAGTAATTTTTATTCGTAATTAGTGTCTGGACGGAAATAGATAACAATTTATATATCAAATAAATACAAGGCTAAATCAATTTGAATGTTTAAAAACAAAAAAAGATAAAACACTGATAATCACGGTGTAAAAAAAACAGACAATGCTATAAGTTTGTAAAATACAAAACATTCAAACCAATTTAACAAGATAACACACTGTATGATTGCTTATTACCTATTTCCGTCCAGAGACTAATTAAATACTTGTTTTTCTTATCACATAATTAAAACGGTTATAAATCAAAAAACTGGCAAGATTTCTAATATTTGTTTTTCTGTCAAACATACGATTGAAAATTGATGAAACACTGTAAAAATCTTTATTCGCTTGTATTGTAGCTTCGCTTAATTGTTGTGCTGTCATCAGCTTGGGTTTAAATGTTGCTTGATTATATCTGTAATCTGGGTGATTCCACCAATGTCCATCATAAAGTAGACGGTTTTCTTTCTTAAATTGCTCATAAATTTGTGTTCCAGGATATGGCATTAATATATGAAAAAATGCAAGAGTAAATTTATTTTTTATTGCAAATTCAACAGTTTTTTTAATAGTATCCAAATTGTCAAAATCGCTTCCAGTCATAAAACTTGCCCAAGTTAAAAAGCCAAAGTCCCTGAATATTTCCATTGCATTTTTGTAGCTGTTAAAATCTCTAATGTTAGGAGACTTATTGAACCACTTCAAATTATTGGCTACCCACGTAAGGTTGGACAGGTAATTACTCATTCTTTTAGCTTTATATTATAATGAAAAGACCACTACAAAAAAAAATAATATATTGATAATTAAGATATTACAAATAAAAAAGACCACTACAATTTAATGTTTTTTTGTATAATTAATAATTAGAAAACATGTTAAAATTGTGTAAGTTTCCAACTTTACGTGGGTAGCCAAATTATTGATATTTATAGATTCGAATCCAACTAAATTTCCCGCACATCCGCTATCAACCATCAGTTTAAGTAATTCTTTGTCTTTTGCCATATCAATACTTGATTGACTTGCCCTCTTTATTTTTAAAGGAATAAGTTCTCTCAAAAGAATTTTGAGTTCTTTTTTGTTTGATACCATATTATCGTCAACAAAAAGTATGGTTTTAAGTTTATCTTTTTCTATTTCATGCAATACGTCGTCAATTTTTCGGCATTTATGCGAATGCTTAAAGAATTTAGACACAGAACAAAATGTGCAATTAAATTTACACCCTCTGCTAAACTGCATAAGCGAAATGGGAAGATATTTTTTCCCTTTAAAAATGCTTCTGTCGGGGAAGTGACCATCTTGCGGAAGCCCGAAAGTTGCGGAGTAAGTTTTTTGCAGTTTATTTTGTTTTGCATCGTTTATTAGTTGATCCCAAATGGGTTCGGCATCGCCTACAACAATAGAATCAGCATATTGAACCGCTTCATCGGGAAGCAATGAGACGTGCATTCCTCCAAGAATAACTTTTACTCCTCGTTTTTTGAACTCGGCTGAAATCTCGTAAGCCCTGTGTGCATTAAACGAATCGACGGTTATGCAAACCAAGTCGGTTTTTTCGTCAAACGGAATTGGTTCAAGTCGGTCGTCGTACATTATTACTTCGTCGGGTTTTTTAACAAGCCCAGCAATTATTGCTAACTGCAAAGGTTCCATGCTTCCATCATTAATATTATAGCCCGAAATAACATTTCCTAAGCTTGGTTTTATTAAAGTTATTTTCATCTGTTTATTTTTATTTTAATCATCATCTCCTTGTGTGGAGAATTTGGTAGTGTTGTAAATTGGTAGTTATGCACCACGTTACTAAATCCCTGCGGGATGTTAGTAAGTGTTTATCGTAAAAAGATTTACTAACATTCCGTAGGAATTTAGTAACATCAAAAATAACTACCGGTTTGTTACACTACCGAGAATTTTTATAATGCGTAAGCTATAAATGCTCTCAATGAGGGTTTCATGATTAAAAAATATTAGGAGTAATTTTTCTTCTCACATAGTGCCTGTAATGGAGATTTACTGATAATGAGAAGAGTAACATAGTGGGATTTTTCCATAGGCTTCTGTTAAAAATAACACGATGGAGTATGCTCTTTATTGAAAAGGTTTTTTTGTTTAGCCACCAATACATTTCTGTTAGTTTTTCGGCATCAATTTTTTTTGGAGTATGCACACAACGAGTACCGTCAAATTCTCGAAGGTCGTCTGTAAGCATTCTTCCCTCTTTTTTAAATTGCTTGTGAAGTTCGGTGCCTGGAATGGGGGTTAAAATATAAAAACGAGGAACTGGTATTTTGTTTCTGTAAATAAAATCATAAGTTTCTCGAATTGATTTTTCGGTGTCGTAATCCGTTCCGATAATCATTTCGGTACTTACCACAATTCCTGAATCAGCAAGAATTTTAATATTCTTTTCGTGTTCTTCTGCTTTTAACCAAGGTTTTTCTAAGCTGTCAAGTGCATCTTGTTCAATACTTTCAACACCAAAACTCATTAAGTCGCAGCCAGAATCTCTAACTAATTTTAATAACTCTGGATTTTTTGCCAAATGAATAGCACATTGACTTGCCCATTTCATTTTTAGCGGTATAATTTTCCTGCAAAGTTCTTTAAGGTATTTTGGATTTGAAACAATATTATCATCAATTAAATAAAAACGATTAAAACCCAGTCGTTTAACTTCCTTTATATCTTGTATAACTTCATCTACGGGGCGAAACAAATATTTGCCTTCATATAAACATGCAATTGAGCAAAATGAGCAAGTAAAAGTACATCCACGTCCGGCTTGAACGGGCAACATTAAACCAATTTTTTTTTTGGTAAGTAAATCGTATCTCGGAATGGGAAGGTTTTTTAATTCATGTATTGGATTATTGTAGAGTGGTTTAACTTTGCCGTCTTTCTCAAAATCTTTCAGCATTTGAGGATAAGAAATTTCGGCATCGCCAACCACAACAGAATCAACGTGTTTCATAGCTTCTTCATAAGCAATGGAAACCATGTATCCTCCCATTACCACTATTTTGCCACGTTTCTTAAACTCGGCAGCAATTTCTAGTCCTCTAAAAGTAGCGTGTCCCATGCTTCCAATGGCAATAATATCAGCATCGGAATCAAAATTTATTTCATCAACAACTTCGATAAGAAGTTCTACGTCCCAATGTTTGGGAGTGTATGCAGCCAAAAGAGGAAATGCCAATCCGGGCAAGTTAATCTTTTTCTGTTTACATAATTTTCCGCTTTCGGCGTATTGTGTTGGTTGTATAAAGAGTATTTTAGGCATGTTTTTCTGCTTCTTTAACTTTCTGTTTATATTGTTTTGTTACTCTATGTGCTCCCACAAGCATTTTAAAAAGCATTGTTGGGCTATAAGTTGTTAGGTATTTCCAAATCACGTTTGGGTTGTATAGTAATGATTTATATGCTTTCATTATTTCTTTGTAAAATTCTGGCACGGTAAGTTTTGTTGGTTGAACAGAAATATGTGCCAAATCCCACTGCGGATAATCCTCTTTTCTAATAATGATTTGTTCTTTCGGAAAACTTACTTCAGTTTTTGGAAGTGGTGTTAAAGGCTGTAAATTAACAAAATGTATTTTCAGTGATTTTAAAACGGCAATCATATTTTTGAAATCGCTTTTGTCCCAGTCGTGCGGAATTATAATTGTTGCAAAGATGTCAATTTTTTCACGATTCACTACCTCCATTGTTGTTTTATACATTTCAACAGAGGTTTTTTTATTGTATCTTTCCAATTCTTTATCAGAAAAACTTTCAAAACCAACTATTACCGTTCGCAATCCTATTTCAACAAGTTCTTTTATTATATCTGGATTTTTGGCAATAAAATCAGCACGTCCGTAAACCAAATAATTTTTAACAATTTTTCGTTTCTTTATTTCAGAAATAAATGCTCGTAACCATTTCTTGTCAAATAAAAAATCGTCGTCAACAATATAAATTTCTTTTTCCTTAATTTGCTCCAATTCTTCAATAATTTCAGATAGAGGTCTTTGGTAAAATTTATCGTCAGTTATTACTCTGCAAAAGCAAAACGAACATGTATAAGGGCAACCGAAGGAAGTTTTTATTAGGGCTACTTTATCATGAAAAATATAAAAATATTTGTCTCTGTATCGTGCAACAGAGTCTCTGTCGGGAAATGGAACACGAAAATCTAATTTCGGAAGTGTAGTGTTTGACAGCGAATCTTCTTTGCGAAAAACGCCACGGGGTAAGTCTGTATTTTTATCAATATGATTAAGCAAATCAGTAAAAATTACTGCTGCATTTCTTACAACTCTAAAATCAATGCTTTCATCTTCAAAATCTTCGGGGCAAACTTCGCAATGAACTCCTCCAACAATGTTTGTAATTTTTGGTGATATTTTTTTTGCTATTTCACAGTATGAAATAATTGTTGCAACATTGGTAATATATCCAGTAACACACAATACATCAGGTTTATGTTCTATTAAAAACGATTCAAAATTTCTTTTTTCAAGAATCATGTCAATAATAACTACCGTGTCGGAATCTCGTTTTAAAGCACACAAAATTTCCAATTCTAAAGGCTCAACAATCATTACATGTTGCAAACCAATAGTTTCTGGCGAGGGTTTTGGACGAATCATTAATATTTTCATCTGTTTAAATTTTGAAATTGAGAAGTTTTGAAATTTTGAAATTCAATCATTTTTTTGTGTGGATAAATTTTATTTTGCATTGCTATCGTAATTGTAAAACAATTAATGGCTACCCGTTTAACGTTGGACAAGACAAATAGCCCACCCCAACCCTCCCAAAGGGAGGGAGCTTTGCCTTTCCCTTTGGGAAAGATAAAAACGAAAAAAGAACTCCCTCCCTTTGGGAGGGTTGGGGTGGGCTATTTATCCTATCTTACGTTGGTAGCCCAATTAATCTCAACGAGGGTTTCATGTTTTTTTTTCTTTTAGGAACGTTATTTATTGAGTGTTTTTTAGTGCATTTGTATTTTCAAGTTTAGGTTTGTATTCCAATAAAGGACTGCAAATTTTAATCAATTTATTAAAAAAACTATTGCTGTGATGTGCCTCCATATATAAAGTTTTAGGCTTACCACCCATACGCATTTTTGGAATTTCAGCTGTTTGCCCTAGTTCAATAAATTCTGCTTTTTTCTCAATCCCATCATTTATAAGTGATGAAAGTAAACGCAAATATGTATTGTTTTTTTTATTCTGTTTATAATCAATACCTCCCAAAAAGAAATAGTAATTTTTTTGGTCATCAAGGGCTATGTTCCAACCAATTGTAATATTATTTTCCAAACAAACCGTGAGTGTAAATTCTGGTGGTAGATTTTGAAAAAAGGCGTGTGTGAGTTTTTCCAACTTTCCGCTACTGCGTTTATATACAGATAGATATTGATTGTGCATTTCTTTGGTAAAATCGGAGCATGATTTTTTCTCAAATCGCAAATCTTTGTTTTCTTTATTTATTAGTTTTAACCTTCGGCGGTAGTTTGACCTAAGCGAAGCAACATAATCATCACGGTTTGAATAATTATTCGTAAATACAATTGTGGGCAGGGTTTTGCCAGTCGCAAAAGAATCTGAAATAGGTTTGTCTTCCAAGTTAAAAAAAAGCACAAGCCCTTTTTCATGTTCGTAAATATGTTTTTTTAAAGCTTTGATTCCTTCAATTTCGCCAAATATACCCTGACTGGAAACAGAACAAGGAATTCCTACAATATTCATTTTTATAGGACTTTTTATATTGGCAAATGTTAAAATATCAAGTCGCAGAGAATAAATAATGGCTGCTGAAATCATTTTTCCGTTTTCAATACAAATATAATATCGTTGGCTGCAAGGGTTGTGTTTTTCGGTATGCAACAAGAATTTTGTTTGCTGAAAATAATTATCAGCAAGTTCGTCCCACTCAGGTGGGAGCGTGGTTGCGTCTTGTATGCGTTTAAATTCTACCATTTAAAGTGTTGTTTCATAGGTGGAAAACCTGCGATACTCTTCGGGTGTTTCTCCGTATATTCGTTGTAATACCCGTTTTGCAAATGCAACAGAAGCACGGTTTTCTTCAAAAATAAATCCGCCTTCACAATATTTAAAATCCTTATTAATAACAGCGGACAAAGCTTTGTTTATTAACGCCAAAGCAACCGGACTTCTTTGATATTCGGGAAGAATTCCTATTTCTGTAAACCGAAATGTATCTATTGATTTTCCGAGTCGGAATTTGACTACATCTAAAACATTTAAGTCTCTTTGGCTGGAAACTAATTGATTAAAATCGGGATACCACAAAAAGAATCCGACCGGTTTTCCGTTAACTTCTGCAAAAATTAAATTTTTGTTATCCATTAAAAAACGAAATGGTTTGAATAATTCCAAGTCTTCTTCAGGATCTCGATTTGCCCAGAATGGATGTTTTACAAATGACTGATTATTAAGCCTTGTGTAAATATCAATTTCTTCTTCTATCTTACGCTTATCCATAAATCTTACAGTGAGTCCTTCTAATTTTCGTTGCGAATTATAGGAGTTAGCCCATGCTGTAAATGCGTCCATACTGAAACGAAAAGTCAGCATTTTACGACTGTGGAGGTTCTTGAAATAGTTTGCATAATATTCAGGATTATATGGTAATCCAAACATCGGTGTTTCATCAAAACGATTAAGTAAGATGCCTGCACCGTAGTTTAAATGTCCGTTTAAACCCACAACTACTTTTTTACTTTGAGGAAAATGTTTGGGAATTTCCTTTTTTATCAATTCAAAAATATCTCCCAAGCCTTTTTGTGCCTCAAAAAAAGAAACCTGAATATAGTTTTGCAGTCTATGGTCGTCGATGAGTGCAAAACGTGCAACATTATCGTTTCCATCACGAATCACAAATTTCTTGGTAGTTGAGTGTTTTTTGAAAGCACTGTTGGAGTTTAACAGCAATTTTTCAATGCTGTTTTCTGTTCCTCTGAAATATTTGTTTCCGTTGTAAACGTTGGCACTTACTTTTTCAAAGGTTTTATATGCTGATTTACCGTCGATATATTCTATTTTCATACAAAAAATTCTTTTGGTTTAGGAAAGCCTAAAAACTGCATGTGCGATGATGCTGAATAAGAACCAGAATTGCCGAACACAATAGTGTCTCCTATTCTAAGTTCTGGCAAATTTATATTCTCAGAAAAAATGTCACGAGAATATGTTGAACAGCCATAGATAGTAGTTGAGTGATTTTTGTCCGAAATTAATTGAATTCCGTCTCTGATTATCATCACAGGATGTTTGGCTGTTTCGGGATAAAGCAAAGGACGAGGAAATTGAACCGTTGAGGCATTTATGCCGACTAATTGTTTGTCTCCACGCTTTTTAATATCTGTAATATTAGAAACAAAATAGCCTGCCTCACCACCAATAATTCTTCCTGGTTCAAGAATTAGTTTTAAATTTTTACCGTAGCTTAGAGAAATCTCATTCATTAATTCGGTTACTCTTGTATTGTATTCTGAAATATTAAATTGCTTTTCTCCATTTTCGGAAACACCAAATCCGCCGCCAAAATTTAGATATTCAAGTTTTGGAAAATCCATAGCAATATCCGCAAGTTCTTTGTAGCAGTTTATAAAATAGTCAATGTCAAAAATATCAGTTCCTACATATAAATGCAATCCTTTGATTTTTGATTTATCAGAAATTTGAGCAATTTCTTCGGGCGTAAATCCTAATCTGCTTTTTTCTCCAATAAAGAAACCTGCATGTGTTGAATATGGTTTTACTTTATTGCCTATATTACAACGTATTCCAACTGCTTTTTCGGGAAATAATTTTTGCCATTGTTTAAGCTGGTTGGGTGAATCAAGGTTTATTTGCACATTGAAACTTTCGGCATGTTTCATTATTTTATTGCTTAATGCCGAAGAAGTGAAAATTATTTCTTTGTTTTTAAAACCGACCTTACTTATTTCTTCTAAATGCAGTATTGAATTTACAAAAACATTAATTTTTGCTTCTTTCACAATGCGAAGAAAATAAGGGTTTATATTTGCCATTGTAGCAAAATGAATTGACTTATTTTTGTAAGAAATATTTTGAAAAATTTGGCATTGTTCACTTATTTTTTGATTATCATAAATATAATATGAATCAAATTCATCTTCTGCGTTGTTATTAATAAAGTTGAGTATTTTATTATTTAGAGTCATAATTATTATAGATAAATTATTTTAAAGTTTTAAGCTAATAATCTGTTTGTGTTAATTGTTTAATTTGATTCTCCAAATTTATAAAAAAATATGTAAATATTTTAGAATATTATATGAAAAAATCTATTTCGCAAAAATATTAATATTATTATTGTTGTTTTTTTTTCATGATTTTTTGGTTTTAAAAGGTTATTTTACAGCTTGGTAACCAATCTTCAATTTTTTGTCTTTCTCCAGGTAAAAAATTATTACCTCTCAAATTTAATGTTTTTAGTTTAGATAATTTTTTTATATCCTCTGGTAAACTTGTTAAATTATTTTTATTAATTGAAGAATATGAGGTGCCTAAATCTATTTTAGTTAAATTCGTGAGATTTCCGATTTCGCTTGGCAAATTAGTCAATTGATTAGCAGCTAATTCTAAACTAATTAAATTAGTAAGATTACATATTTCGTTAGGAAAAATTTTAAATTGATTATTAGTTAATGGAATTGAAGTTAATTTTTTAAGATTTCCTATTTCTTTGGGCAAATTTGTTAGTTTATTATTTCTTAAATCTAAATAAGTTAAATTAGGCAGATTTTCAATTTCGCTTGGTAAGTTGATTAATTGGTTCCCTTCTATATTTAAATATCGTAAATTTGGAAGGTTACATATTGCTATTGGAAAAATTGCAAATTTATTATTACTTAGATTTAAGGAAATTAATTTCGTAAGATTTTTTATTTCGTTTGGTATGCTTGTTAATCTATTCTTATTTTTAGACCATCTATACGAACCAAAATTCAGATGAGTTAAATTAATAAGATTTCCTATTTCATTTGGCAACTTTTCTAGTAGATTATAACCTAAATTTAATACTTTTAGACTTGTAAGGTTACCTATTTCGCTTGGTAAATTCGTTAATTTATTGTCATCTAAATTCAATTCAGTTAACTTTGTTAGATTTCCTATTTCACTGGGTAGGTTTTCTAATTGATTATAACTTAAATTCAATTTTCTTAAATTCGTAAGTTTACCTATTTCCTTTGGCAAATTTGTAAATTGATTGTTGTTTAAATTTAATTCAATTATATTTGCTAACTCCAATATTGCTGATGGAAATTCACTCTGCTCTGGTAATGTTATTATCATTGTATTTTTACAGCCATAATTGTATGCACCTATTAATAAATCAAAAATATACTCGTCTGAATAATTAATACTTAAGATAATAATTTCTTTTGAACTATTCTGAAAAGCCTCAGAAACAGATGCAATATCCAAATTTTCATTTTCAAATAAATTAATATCTCTTAAATTCGTAAGTTTTCCAATTCCTTTTGGAATACTTCTCAATTGATTTCCAAATAAATTTAAGCTGTATAAATTTGTTAGATTTCCAATTTCACTGGGCAAAGACATGAGTTTATTACATGTTAAATCTAACTGTATAAGATTTTTCAGATTACCTATTTCATTAGGTAAAGTTTTTAACTCATTTCCTACTAACCCTAAACGTTCTATATTTGTTAGATTTCCTATTTCATTGGGCAAACTTGTTAATTCATTACCAGTTAAATTTAGAATTGTTACGTTTGTCAGATTTCCTATTTCGGAAGGTAATCTTGTTAATTTGTTGTTCCCTAAATCTAAGTTAGTTAAATTTCTTAGCATCCCAATTTCGCTTGGTAAACTTGTTAATTTATTATTTCTCAAATCTAAGTCAGTTAAATTTTTAAGCGTCCCTATTTCTTTAGGTAAAGTCTTTAACTCTATACCTGCAAGTCGCAATACTGCTAAATTCGTAAGTTTTCCAATTTTTTTAGGCAAAGTGTTCAATTGATTTTTATTTTTAGACCAAGATTCACCTAAATACAATTCAGTTAAATTTGAGAGATTTCCAATTTCCTTTGGTAAACTTGTTAATTGATTATTACTAAGATTTAATATTTTTAAATTTGTGAGATTTTCTATATTGCGTGGTAATTTCTTTAAGTTGTTATCACATAAATATAGATTTATTAAATTCGGAAGACTCCATATTTCGTCAGGTAAATTTTTCAACTCATTGTAGTTCAATTCTAAATTGGTTAAATTTGTAAGATTTTTAATTTTACTTGATAAATTGCTTAATTGATTAAAGCTTAAAGTTAAATTAGTTAATTTACGAAGACTCCATATTTCGTCTGGCAAACTTGACAATTTGTTGCGTCGTAAAATTAATTCTGTTAAATTAGTGAGTTCTTTAATTTCGCTCGGTAATATTGTTAATTGACATTCGCTTAAATTTAATTTTGTTAAAGTTGTAATCTTTACTATTTCAGTTGGAAATTCTCGTTGTTTTGGTATAATTATTAATAATTCTGTATTGACTACTCTATTTTTATCAGAGATACTAGTTGAAACGTTTATATTATTGGAGAAGTTTGAGAAAACATTACAAACAGTTGCAATATCTAAATTGTCATTTCCTTCTAAATTTAAAAAAGTTAAATTCGTATGATTAGCTATATCATCAGAAATACTTTTTAGCCTATTCCAGCTTAAATCAAAATATATTAAATTTGTAAGATTTCCTATTTCGATGGGAAAATTCGTAAATTGACACGTCCTTAAATTCAATTTCTTTAAATCAGTAAGTTTTTTTATCTCATCTGGTAATTTTGACAGTTTATTGTTACTTAAATCTAAATTTGTTAAATTTGTAAGATTTCCTATTTCAGAAGACAAACTTGTTAATTTATTGCGAGACAAATTTAAAGTTTTCCTGATTATAACGAATTTTGTTGAAATTGTAATAGCTTTATTTATAATGAATTATA
>JAOZQN010000692.1 GCA_029932195.1 Bacteroidales bacterium
AAACATCAGAAAAAGAGCAATATCTTATATTATTTTACTTGCCTTGTTTTTGAATGTTTTTTGAAGTCCCTTTTCCGTTCAAATACTAGTTATCAAATACCATAAATTATAATATCAAGAAAAATGAAAAAAACAATTTCAATTATTTTATTATTTTCGCTGATACTAATAAATTCGGCATGTAACAAAGACCGTTCTATATTATATACAGGACATGTGAAAATTTGTTTAGAAACAGGTGAAAGAACAGCATCTTTTGAAAACATAAAAGTTCAAGTAAAGGGAACTGAAATATCTACTTTAACTGATAAAGATGGAAAGTTTGAAATACTTGTGCCTGTTGTATCTGATACAAATTTTTATTCTATTATATTTTCAAAAACAGGATTTGCAACTCGTGAACAAATAATATTTAATATGGGAAAAGAATTTAGGAATTTAGACCTAAGAGGAAGCTACGATACAATTTTTATTGCAGAAAAATCAACATTAGAAATATTCTTATCAGATACTTCTGAAAATTATTATAGTCCATTAAGATTATATTCAAATTTCAGTAATACAAAAGGAAATTTTGAAGTCAATTATTATATGAGCATTTTTCCTGATGTTTCTATGAACGATAGTCTTATTGATCAGAAACAATATGTAGGAAACACTGAAGAAGATCATATGAATCTTAATAATTTTTCATCTGAATACCCTGGACAAACACTTTATTTTATTGCTTATGGAAAGGCATATACTCACATATACCAATATGATGAAAGGTATCTATACCAATATTATGATAGCTACGATTTAAGTTCTACTACGGAACCGCATTCAATATATCCAACACTTGGAGAGTCTTCAAATATTATCAGTTATCAAATACCATAAATAATATATCAAGAAAAATGAAAAAAACAAATTTAATTATAATTGTTCTATTTGCATTTAGCATAACTTTGCTAACAAATTGCACAAAAACAATTATTGAGGAAAGAGAAGAATTATATGCCACAATAATTGGCTTTATAAAAATAAACGAAGAACTTGGTGAAGAATACTCTTCTTTTGAAGGTGTTACAGTTAAAATAGATAGCACAGAATTTTCCACAACAACAGATACGGAAGGAAGATACGAAATAAAAGATATTCCAACAGGAATTTACGATATTTCGTTTAAAAAAGAAGGTATTGGAGATTATTATAGATATGGTTATCAGCTTGTAGGAGGCGAAACACCAACATATATTCCAACAGCTACAATGATAGAAGAATCAACTGTATCAATTACAAATTTTAAAATAGAATCGGCACAACAACAAGGGTACCAATTAACTGTTAATTTTTCTGGAAATATTAATATTCCAGACAACAACGCAAGGAGTATTTTAATTTGTTTGGGAACAGATAGCCAAATAAGCCATCAAAAAAATAATTGGGATGAATATACTTGGTTATTTGGAGCAGAGAGTGGTGCTTTTACTTTTGAAAAAGATTTTGATTTACAATATTCATCTAATCAGAAAATTTATGCAGTAGCAGTAGCTTTCTATCCATATGCTAATTGTAGTTTTTATCAAAATCCATATACCAGTGAAAGCATTACCCCCACTTTTAGTAAACCTTCGAATATAATAAGTTATACTATTCCTTAATTGGGGGACATGTTACAAGTTGCAGGTTGCAAGTTTCGCAAAGCGAAATAAGATTACTCGTTTTTTACAACAAGCACAAGGAATAGTTATAATAAACCATAACCTGCAATCGCATTGCGAAACCTGGAACATGTAACTTGCAACCAAACTCCCACAATAAGTTACATACTCAAATTAAACAATTATTAAAAACTTAATTTATAAAACATTAAAAATGAAAACTTCAAAATTAATTATCCTTGCAATAGTAATTATTTCTTTTGCAAGTTGCAAAAAAAAGATTGAAACATTGCAATATACAGGAACAATAACTGGATACGTATATGTCTATGATAAATCAGACTGGTATGTTACTACTAATGCAGATGGCATTAATGTAACTATTGGAGATACTATTTCGGCTGTTACAGATAATGCTGGTAAATTTGTGTTAGAAAATGTCCCTTTTGGAACTTATGACATAAGGTATGAAAAAAGAGGAATTACAAGTTTCACAAAGTATGGTTATCAATTTGTAGGAGGAAACGAAACTCCTGCTTATCTTGGAACAATATATATGATGGAAATGCCAACACACTATGTTACAAATTTCGCCATAGATGAAATGAGTTTAAATCTTCAATGGTATGCTTTTACAACAATATCAGGCAATATTGTTAATAATGTGGAAGGTAGTAAAATAAGGGTGTATTATCACGACACAGACGAAGTATCTCAAACAAAATATACAGGTTACTTTGAATTATATGGTGAAGATGATGCTTTCTCGCTAACAGAAAACATAGGCATTGCTGATTTGGATAATTCTAATATATATATGGTTGCTTATGGATATTACTCTGGTGGTTACACATGGCAATACGACCCTGAAACAGGAAAAAACAAAAATCCAACTTATACACAAGTATCAAATATTGCAAGTTTTACTATTCCTACTGAATAATACTTTTAAATTAATAATAGTTTGTGTGCCTATCTAAACGCATGGAATCTATTAAAAAAATTATGTAAGACCATGTTTAAAAACCCACTTATAACAATATTCATCTTATTATCGGCAACCATTGTTTTTGCACAGCCAGATGATGGTTTAAACGATAGAGAAATTTCTACATATTCCAACAATGTAGAAACGGCAAGAAACACAATTATTTTTAAAAGTGGATTTAACACTATAAAGAATATAGAAACTGGTGAAGTTTATGATGACCTACACGCATATATAGACGAGTTTATTCCACAAGGAGGATACAAACCTGGAATTACAAACATGAATTACATTAGAGTTTTTACTCCTATATATGATAATGAAGGGGGACTGGTTCAGTTTAATTCTGGTTTAATTTTCATAAAAAAGATAAATTTTAT
>JAOZQN010000693.1 GCA_029932195.1 Bacteroidales bacterium
ATACAAAAACTGGGGGAACTTTTTTTAGCAAAACACCAAATTATTAACACCTTACGCATAGCCCTTATTGCTGTTTTATTCATTGTTAGCAGTAGTAGTTTTTAAGGTTTTACTAAGATTATTTTACTAAAGTTTTTGCTTTCATTTTATATTGATCATCAATAATTTATAAAAATAATTTTACTTATATATTATAAAAAAAGCATTATAAAGCACTTATAATAAAACAGTTATAAATGCAATTGCCAAAATAGTATAAAAATGACAATTATTAACCATTTATTTTAGTAAAAACAAAAAATAGTTTGGTACATTTTTATAACAGTATTCTCCGTAGCGTAGGGTTTAAAACCCTACACTACGGAGAATGAACAAGTTACGGTATATTAAAAATTATATCTAACATGTAACGCCTCCAATATGTTACACACTCAAATTATTCTACAATTATTTTGTAATTAAATACTCCTGTTTCATTAGTTAAACGAAGCGTATAAATTCCTGAATTATTAATTTTAATCTCCTCACTGTCGGTTATATTTTGTTCTAAAATAATTTTTCCTGTAAGGTCAATAAGTTGGAATGAGTAAGTTCCATCTAAACTAACTGTAAACTCCCCTTTTGATGGATTTGGAAATATATTTATTTCGGAATTTATTTCATTTATATTACTTATAACAACCTCAATATTAACAAATTGATCGCTTTCTGTTGTTACAAGATAAGTTCCTGTTACAATATCAGAACCATAAGTTACAGAGTAAGAAGCTTCTCCTTCTGGAAGATGTAAATAAGCTTTTCCATATTGGTTTGTATTTTCAGATTGTCCACTAATTTCAACTGTTGCTCCTTCAAGGGCATCGTTAAATTGGTCGTGAACATAGAATGTTACAGTATAAGTAAGAGATGTTTCAATTATTAAATTATCTACAAATAAATCGTTATCCTCATTATATACAGTGCTTTCTCCATAAAAACCAAGTTGTATTACTCCTGAATATGCAGATAAATCCAAAGTTATTTTTTCACCAGTTGTAGAAATATCGCCATATGCAGGTGTTGTGGTGTTGTCCCACATTTGCAGAGTATTGGTTGTTATCCAAGTTTGTCCACCATCAATAGAAATAATTACGGCAAATTTGTCGTCTTCACCAACTTCATCTGGTACGCCAGAATTATTCCAATCTGTCAGTGCAAGGTCAAATTTGAGAACTGCTCCGTGTCCCATATCTCCCAAGTCTATAAAAGGAGTAAAAAGCCAATCTTTTCTATTTGTTCCATAAATATTTATTCCTGCACTACCTGTGCTACCATTATTGGCAAAACCATCTGATGTCCACTCAGAGCTTGTTCCTGTAAAAACTACAGGGTTATCAAGAAGTCCTTTTGCTTCTGTCCAGTCGGTTGGCAAATAAGATTCAAAATCTTGCTGATATGGTATTGGATAAATACTGGCTGTTGTAACCTCTACTGTTACTTCATTATTATTTGTATTCTCATCATCTACGAGCAAAGAGGACACTACTAAAGAGTAAGTTACCATTGTTTCTGCTATAAAATTGTTAAGAGTAACTTCTGTCTCTGCTTCGTTTGCTAAAGTTCCAGTCCACGTATAAACCTGATTTTCAAAAAGATAAGTGCTATTTGTTATATCATAAACACTATAATTTATATCACAAGTTGTTATTGTGTATGTTCCTATATTTTTAAAATTAACAATAATATCTGTTACTGCAGGAATAAAATTATCTATTGGAGAAACTATTTCTGTTATTGAAGCGTCGTATCCTGCCAATGTTGAAACTACTGTATTTGCTTGATTGTTATCTAAATATTCGTCATCAGTTAAATCAGAAGTTACTGTTATAGAATATGTTGTTGTGCCTTCAGATGTAAAATTTCCAATAGTAATATCTATATTTTCGTCGGTATTAAGAGCTACTCCTGACCAATTATAAATTTGATTTTCTAAAATAAAGGCACTATTTGTAACATCATAAACAGAATAATTTATATCGCAAGCAGAAAATGGGTCTATTCCATAATTAGCCAAATTAACTGTAACATCAGTAGTTCCTGCCCAAAAATTATCTAATGGAGAAACAACTTCTGTAATTGAAGCATCGTTTGTAGGAGGAACAGCAATTATTACATTATCAACAAATAAATCGTTGTCCGCATTACTTTCTGTGCTTTCGCCATAAAAACCAATTTGTATTACTCCTGAATATGCAGATAAATCTATAATTATTGTTTCTCCTATTGTAGAAATATCTCCGTATGAAGGTGTTGTGGTATTATCCCACATTTGTAGAGTGTTGGTGATTGTCCAAGTTTGTCCACCGTCGGTAGAAATTACTACGGCAAACTTATCATCTTCACCAATGCTTTCTGGTGGATTTGAGTTTCCGTAATTAGTAAGGGCGAGGTCAAATTCGAGTAATGCACCGTGTCCCATTCCTCCTAAGTCTATAAAAGGAGTAAAAAGCCATTCTTCTTTATCATCAAAATAAATATTTATACCTGCACTACCTGTGCCTCCATTATTTGCAAAACCATCTGCAAGCCAGTTAGATGTTGTTCCTCTAAGTGTAGTTGGTGATGCGAGAAGTCCTTTTGCTTCCGTCCAACCAGTAGGTAAGTATGTCTCAAATTCTTGATAATATGGTATTGAATATACTGGTATTGTTGCAACAACTACAGTTGCTTGATTATCAGAAGTATTTGTATCCCCTACTAAATCTGAAGTAACTGTAATAGAATATGTTACACTGTGTTCTGACGTAAAACTTCCAATAATAATATCTATATTTTCGTTGGTATTAAGAGCTGTTCCTGTCCATGTATAAGTTTGATTTTCTAAAAAATAAACACTGTTTGTAACATCATAAATACTATAATTTATGTCGCAAGAAGAAAAAGGGTCTGTTCCATAGTTAGCCAAATTAACTGTAATATCCAGACCTCAAAAGCATTGACTGCCAGGCGTTTAACGAAGTTTAATCAATGTTTTA
>JAOZQN010000694.1 GCA_029932195.1 Bacteroidales bacterium
GCTTATATGGTAATCTTTTTTAACGAAGCATAATGCTAAAATTGACCTTCAAAAGTGTCGTTTATATATGGTTAACTACTTATATTCTAAAATGATTGCCAAGTTTGGTAAAAAGATGCTTTTCGGAGTGGACTCAAAGGTAAGATAATTTACTTTTATAAAAATAAATTAAAATAAATTTGGATTTTAACACAGTATCTAAAATGCGTAATTTAATTATATCCACAATTGTTTTTGTTGTTTTTATTCCTTTGGGTATCTATGTAATTACTTTATTACCAGAAGATTCAAATAAGATAGAAGTTGGTCTGTTATATTCGGCAGCTTTTGTTTTTGGAACTCTATTATTTTCATTTCTTAATATTGTAGGAACTATTTTTCAGATGATAATTTTAAAATTATCTGAAAAAAAATCAAAAGAAATCTATTTTTCACTAATTTCGTGTCTCGCAAAAATTTCGGATACAGAACAAAAAGATATTGAGTTTTTTCTGAAAAAATATTATAAAAAAGAAGAGCTTGAACAAAATATTGAACAAATAAATAATTATAAAAAAACAAAAGTTGAACTTGATATAATTGCAGGGTATTTACTTGACTATAAGCCTGTTATTCGGGTAGGGTTGTTGTATGAATTAATAGCTTTTGCAGTAATAGACGGTAAGTATTCTGAAAAAGAAGATGACTTTTTGAGAAGTTTTGCGAAAAAAATTAAAATCCCTGAAAAAACTTTTGAACGAATAAAAGCAATGTTCATAATTATAAATGAACAGGCAAAAGCAGAAGAAGAAAAATATTATTTTTATACAAATACCGATAAAAAATCTAAGAAAATATTTGCATATAAAATACTTGGTATCAATCAAAATGCAACAAATACAGAAATAAAAAAAGCATATTACAGACTTGCCAAAATTCATCACCCAGATAAAATAAAATCAAAAAAAGAAAACGACCTAATGGAGGCAACTGAAATGTTCCAAAAAATATCAGCAGCATATAGTGAATTAGTAGAGAGGAGTTAGGAAGGAGGGTGGAGTGAATTAAGGGGGGAGAAAAAAGAGGTTAGTGATAATAATTAGATGAAAAAAATCCGTTCAATCTGCGTTGTCTGCGTTTCTATTTAATCTGACAAATATTTCAGAAATAAAGCATTGACAGTCAATGATTTACAATTTCAACAAAAAACATTATAATCAGTAAAAAATAAACTATGAGTAATTTTGATACACTTGCAAATGAATGGGATAACAATCCCAGAAGGACAAAATTAGCCAAAAAGGCAGTTGTTGAAATAAAAAAGAACATCAAATTAAACAAAAATATGAATGTTCTTGATTATGGAACAGGAACAGGACTTATTTTGCTTGGTTTACAGTTAGATGTGAAATTTATTACGGGTATGGATAACTCGCAAGGAATGCTAAATGTATTGCAACAAAAACTTGATAATGCCAAAATAACAAATGTAAAACTTAAAAATCATGATATAGATAAAGAGCAATTACCTGAAAACAAATACGATTTGATAACAATTAATATGGCTTTGCATCATATTGAAGACATAAATAATTTCACTAAAAAAGCGTATAAATCACTCAAAAAAGGAGGTTACATATCTATAACAGATTTAGTTACAGAAGATGGAACATTTCATTCTAATAATGATGGGGTAAAATATTTTGGATTTAATATAAAAAAACTTGCAACTATTTTAGAAAAAAACAAACTAAATATAAAGTATCACTATATATATAATGAAATAGAAAAATTAGAAATTAATAAAAAATTCCCAATTTTTATTCTAATTGCAAAAAAATAGTTAATATTTATAAAAATAAAAATAAAAAAACTTCATTATATTTGTCGTAACAATCAGTTAATTAGATTGTTTTTAGAAATGAAAAAAAATGTTAGTTATTTTGTTAGTAAAAAAAATTGATATTTTAATTTCTTTAACCTATATTTGCATTTGTAAAAAGAATATAATTTTTAACAATAAACTTACATCTTACAAAAAACTGAAACGAATTTTTAATGTATAGAACTGTTCCTTTGATAACTATATTTTTAGAAGCAGTATAAACTCTAATTTATTTTAAACTTTTAAATTTTTTAATTATGAACAAAAAATTTATTTCTATTATTCTCGTGATGGTGTTTTTTGCTTTCGGAGCAAATGCACAGAAGAAAGGAGAAGCCAATTATGCAACTAAAAAAGATGCAATTAATAGTACGAATCCAATTTATCCTTCTGGACTACCAGGAATTACAACTAACTACTCTAAAGATGTTGTTTTTTCAGAGGATTTTGAGACAGGCAACTTAGACGCTTGGACATTATATAATGAAGACGGAGATGCTTTTGAATGGAGAACGTTAGATTATGATGGATCACCACATGGTGGCTCTTATTTTGCAGCGTCAGCTTCATTCGATAATACAGCTGGAATATTAACACCCGATAATTGGTTAGTTAGCTCTGCTATTATTTTACCAGCAGGAACTCTCAATTTAGAATATTGGGTTGGAGGAATGGACCAGCTCTACGCAGCAGAACATTATGCTCTTTACATATCTACGACAGGCAATGCTGTTTCAGATTTTACAGAAGTATTATTGGAAGAAACAACAGGTCCAACAACAGAAAATAATGGATATTGGTTAAAGGAAATAGACCTTACAGATTATTCAGGACAGACTGTATATTTAGCTTGGAGACATTACAATATTTCTGATATGTTTGAACTGATATTAGACGATATTACTATAACTCATGAAGGAATACCTGGTGCACCACAAGCAGCTACAGATTTTGTATTAACAGCCGACGATGCTGGTGCTTTAACTTGCGATTTTGCTTGGACAAATCCAACATTACAACAAGACGAAAATGCTTTGACAGAACTAACAGTGGAACTATTTATTGATGATAACCCAGTTGCAATATTTACAGACCCTACTCCTGACAATATTGGAGGTGCTATTAGTGAAACAGGTTTTGATTTAAC
>JAOZQN010000695.1 GCA_029932195.1 Bacteroidales bacterium
TAGCTGTCTTTTAGGAAATTTTTATTTTCCATATATCTCACAAACAAATTTATATTAAATACCCAATGTCCTGCAATTTCAGTGAAGAATTTTTGTTTTAATTCTTTTTTTGTAAGAAGTAAACCAATTAAAGTTCTATCCATATTAAAAGCAGCATCAATAATTACAAACTTTTTTAACTCTCCTTCGTCTGAAATAAACCGCCCCTCAATAGCCAGTTGGTTTACAAGTATTTCGTGAAATATATTCATTTAAAAATATTTTATTCGTTTTTTTGCAAAGATAATATTGTTTTATGTTTTAATCTAAATATTATGGATTTTTGTTTTTTTTTAGTTGGCTATATCATTTATGATTGGCTTACATCTTTATAAATTCAGTAAGCCAATCAAAAATAATATTATATTGAATTAATCCAATTAATTAGTCCTTTCTTCTCAATAATTTGCATTAATTTATCTGGTAGTGGTTCAAAATCAAACTTTTTATCATTTAATTTGATAAAACCGTTCTCAAAATCTACATCAACCGAGTCTCCTGCTTTATAATTTTCAACAACTTCTTTATTTACAATCAAAGGAAGCCCTTGATTTATTGAAGAGCGGAAGAAAATGCGATTTATAGATTTCACGATAACTGCCTTTACACCAGCGTGTGCCAGTCCTACCGCAGGGTGTTCACGAGAGCTACCACAACCAAAATTATCTCCTGCAACAATTACATCGCCCGCTTGTAAATTTTTAGTGAAATTCTTGTCAAAACCTTCAAAAAGATAAGGCATAATTGCTTCTGCATCAGAACTTAAAACTTTATAAGTTAAATTTCCTGCAAACATTTGGTCTGTATTTAGGTCGTCAATATCAGAATAATTCCAAGTGTTATTTATTCGTCTATTCTCTCCGTCTGCAATTTCTATTTTCGACACCTTATCTTTAGTATAAGGAAATTTTTCATCTGCATTTTTAGTGGTTCTTGGGTCGGTAAATTCACCTTTTATTGCCGAGTGTGCAACAACAGCAGGAGATGCAAGATAAATTTCTGCATTTTTATTTCCCATTCTACCCAAGAAATTACGGTTTGCCGTAGAAATTACTCTAAAATTGTCGGCAGGAATTCCTTGTCCTGTTCCCAAACATGGTCCACAAGAAGAAGATAGAACATTTGCCCCAGCATTTAAGAAAATTTCTATCAAACCTTCTTTCATTGCTTGCAAATATATTTTCTGCGAAGCTGGTGTTACAAGAAGTTGAAATCCATCTGCAACAGTCTTATTTTTAAGAACTTCTGCGGCTTGTCTGAGGTCTTCAATTCTTCCGTTTGTGCAAGTTCCAATAAATCCTTGATTTAACTTTTTGCCCAAAACTTCTGCAAGTGCTTTTACGTTATCAACGTGGTGAGGGGCAGCTACTACAGGAAATAGTTCGCTCAAATTTATCTCAATTTCTTTTTCGTAAATAGCATCTTTGTCTGCCCAAATTCCGTCAATTTTTTCTTTGCCATAAAACTCTGCAAGCACGTTGTCTGGTGGAAAAACTGCATTTTTAGCCCCCATTTCCGAAGCCAAGTTTGCAAGTGTCATACGCTCCGAAATTCCAAGTGTTTTCACTCCCTCTCCATGATATTCTATGGACATATAATTTGCTCCGTCAGAGCCAATCATTCCAATAATCCAGAGCGAAATATCTTTTGCATACACGCCTTCTGGCAATTTGCCTGTGAGTGTAACTTTCATAGTTTCAGGCACTCTAAACCAAGTTTCGCCACGTCGCCAAATTCCTGCAGCTTCTGTTCGGTCTATTCCGACTGCCATTGCATTGAATGCTCCTGCAGTGCATGTGTGGCTATCGCTACCAACTATAATCATCTTTGGCTCTGCATGATACGACATTATTTGATGACAAATCCCCTTGCCTGCATCATAAAATTTCTTAATACCTTGCTCTTTCACAATATCTCTAATTGTTTGATATTGAGTAGAAAGTGCCGCTGTAGTTGGAGGAGCATTATGGTCTAGAACAATTAAAAGTTGCTCTGGATTGGCAATTTTTTTGCCTCCCATTTTCTCAAAAGTTTTTTTAATACTTGCTGTATTGTCGTGAGTAAGAACAATATCTGGCTTTTTAAAAACAATGCTACCTGTTTTTGCTCCGAGTATTTTCTCTACAAATGTTTTTCCCATTTTTTTATTTTATTAAAATAATAGAGACAAGTAAATCTTGCCTTTGAAATTAAAAATGATTTATAAGTTTTATGTTTTGACAAAAATAATAAAAGCTAATAAAAAAAAGAATTATTTTGTTTTTTTTCATAATTAATAAATTTTTCATTTTATTTTATTACTTTTGTAAATAAGTTTTGATTTTAAATTTAAAAAATATGCAACAGTTAATAATAAATATTTCAGACCAAAGCAAAATTTCCTTTATTATGGAATTATTTAATAATTTCAGTTTCGCTACTATAGAAAAAAAAGAAGTTATAGAAGGAGACAATGAACATAAAATACTAGAAAACATAAAACAAGGATTTGAAGAGATGAAATTAATAGAGCAAGGTAAAGAAAAAAGCAGACCATTTAAAGAACTTATAAATGAGTTATAATGTTAGAACAATCAAAAACTTCGACAAAGAATCTAAAAGGCTTTGTAAAAAATACAAATCGTTAAAGAAAGAAATAATAGATTTAGCTAATGAATTGGAAAACAACCCTAAAAAAGGAATTTACTTGGGTAATAATTGTTATAAAATAAAAATGGCGATAGAAAGTAAAGGGCGAGGAAAATCAGGAGGTTCACGTATTATTTCTCATGTTAAAATTATTGAAAAAACGGTTTATTTACTTTCTATTTATGATAAATCTGACCAAGCAAATATTTCAGATAAAAAAATAAAAAATTTAATGGATATTTATAGTTTATAAATCTTAAAATGAAAAGAGTGTATAACACATGGGGGGAGTGTTACAAGTTGCAGGTTGCAAGTTTCGCAAAGCGAAAGAAAAATG
>JAOZQN010000696.1 GCA_029932195.1 Bacteroidales bacterium
TTATTGCATGAGTTAAGGGTTGAAAATCAAGTTTTTTTATGTCTTCTCCTATCAGGGTTGATAAAATTATCAATGCACTGTCATAGTCTTGCATTAAATAGCGGAAAACAACGTCATAAATGGGATTGGGAATGATTAAAAAATCATCTTTACATCTCGTTTTTTCATTTTTCATGGTTTTTAGATTATTGGATAATACAAAGATAATATTTTTGTTTATTTATTGCACAAATTTTTTCGTTTTTTTTCGTTTTTTTGCAGTGGCACACAACATTATGCTTCGTTAAAAAAGATTATCATATAAGGCAACTTACAAATTATATTTTCAAAAAAAAACGTTATAATCAGAGTTCTATAACTTTGGCACTTTTCACAAGTGTCAAGTTCATTACTCTTTTTTAATTTTAGAATTGAAGTTTACCTTTGTAAATGAGCATTTTAAAATTAAAAAAGTAATGACGCCGATAGGCACTTGGCACTCGTAAAAAACGCCATAACTTTCTATTCTACATAAAATAGAAGGTAGGAGTTTCAAGAGCCTCAATCCATTCCTCTTTTTCTTCTTTTATAAATTCTTTCATTTCTTTTAGTTCTTCCTTGGTAATTAGTTCAATTTCATATAAAAAAGTATAAAACTTCTTGAAACTTGCAATATTTTCGTTAATCGCAGCTTTACTTGCCCACATTGCTTTTCGTATAAAAAAACCGCCTAAAAAACTTCCTATTTCTGTTGTTCCTTTTTCTATTGGTATTATTTCGTAGCGTAGCAAAAAATTATTTGCAAAAAAATCAATATTACTAATATGATTTTCTATTGTCTTAGGTTTTAATGATTTATATTCTAACCATTTTTTAAAACTGACAAATAATTTTTCGTTACGAACTTGATGTTTTTCTACTTGCTTTTCGTATTCTTTATATTCCTTATCATTCATATTTTTGATTTACGATTTACGATTTATCTAAACGGAATAACATTCTAAGACTTTTATTTTTTCCTTTTTTCCACCAAAGATTTGGAGTTGCTCGCCAATTTTCGAGACTACGAGGCGTAACAACACCTTTGGCTTGTATCCAGTCCATTATTATAGCTCTCAAGTCTTTATCTGATTTTTTTACTACTCTTGACGCAAGGTCTTCGTGTTTTATTTTTGCCCCTTCAATAAGATGCCCACCACCGCCATTGGCTCTGTATGAATTAATTGCTACGGTATATTCTTTGTCTAATTCAAATTCATTTTTATTTATAAAATTAATTATTTCCACTCGTTCTCCTAGCTCTTTATCCAAATGAATTACATAATTTATTCCCGAAGCAGATGAAAAATTATAATATTTTCCTTTTAGATAATGCCCACCTTTTGCATTAATCCTAAATGTTAGTAATGAGTCGTTTGAATGTCTCATTTTGTTAAACCAGGAAGCGTAAGAATATTCTAAATAGTCTTTTATTTCTTGTCCAGTTAGTCGCATTGTGTAAAGCATATTTTCAAATTTGTAAATTTTAAACATGTCTCTAACAAAAACTTCTCCTCTACTTACTTTTGTATTAAAAGATAAAGGGGAAGCAAAAGAAATCTCTGCTTTGGTTACATCTAACTGAACTCTATGGATTAAATCTACAAAAGCAGTATTTCCAAAAAGTGCATCTCTGGAATTCATAGCACGGGTAAAAACAGCGATAGGCTTTGATACATAATCTTTTACAACTTCTTTATAATCTCCAAATTCATCATCAAAAGACTCTTCTGTTTCACAAAAATTCATTTCTAAATTCATGCCCGTTACATCTACTTTTTCAAATTTTTGTGTTTTATCATTAAATTCTAATTCTATTGTTGCTACGGAAACAAAATTTGCAAGACTTTTGGGGTCTAAGAGTAAAACCTCTTCTCCTTTTATATTGACAACAAGCATGTTGTGTGTCTGATGGTCGTGTCCTGCAAAAATAATATCAAATCCTGGAACTTGCTGAGCTATCAGCAATGAAGCATTTTCGTTTTTGTAGGTTTCTGCTGTCTGGTTATTATATTTATAATTTACTCCCGAATGAAAAAGCCCAATAATAACGTCTGGATTTTCGGTTGCCTTTATTTTTGTAACCCATTTATGAGCGGCAACAATCATGTCTTCAAAATCGATTCCTTCCCATATTTTTTCGGGTAACCATTTTGGTATTGAAGGAGTTATAAGTCCAAGTATAGCTATTTTTACACCTTTTCTTTTTAGAATAGTGTAGGGTTCAAAGTATGGTTCTTTGGTTTCTTTATGAACAGCATTTGCGGCAAGCCAAGGAAAATTAAATTCGTCTATTAACTTATCATAAACTTTATGTCCTGTTTCAATATCGTGATTACCAACAGTTCCGGCATCATATTTCATAAAGTTAAATATCTGTGAGCAAATATGTTGTTTGTCTGTTGCTAAATAATTGGAATGATACACAACCGGCTGACCTTGAAGCACATCTCCATTGTCTAAAAGAATAACTTCTTGGTCGTCGTAGAGTCGTTGCTCTTGCACGTATGTGTAAATCTGTGCCAACGAAGATTTAGTAACCTCATTTTCAATAAAATCGTATTGAAAAATAGAGCCATGCAAATCGCTGGTCGTAATAAATTTGAGTGTTACCATTTTTTCAGTTATCAGTTAGCGGTAAACAGTTAGCAGTTAGCAATGAACTGATGATTGTTTACTGATAATTTTTTTAATATATAAGTTAAGGTGTTAAAAAATAAATACTTTAATAGTTGTATAATAAATTTTTAACACCTTATAACTTTGATTTCGCTAATTTTAAAACTCATTATTTGAATTAAAAAATAGTATAATGATATTCAGTTATTTATATTATCTAAGATAATCAATATCTTGTTTGGTCGTTTTATTTTATTTTAATTTTAGTATTTTTTTTTAAACTTAAAATTATAATAACCTGGATTTCAAATAAATAACAATATTCAATTAACGGGTAAAAATATTAGCGAAATCAAAGTTATAA
>JAOZQN010000697.1 GCA_029932195.1 Bacteroidales bacterium
TTAATATCCGAACAAAAATTATAAAACTTATGGAAACTTTAAGAACACATCATTCGGAGAATTTTATTTCTCTTGCAGAAGGAATTAAGCGAGAGGGTGAATTAAAAGGAATTGAAAAAGGAATTGAAAAAGGAGCTGAAAAAGAAAAAACGAGAATTGCGTTTTCAATGATACACAAAAATTATACAAATAAAACAATCATTGAATTAACAGGTTTATCTGAAAAACAAGTTGAATATTTAAGGACAATAAAAGAATATCAATTTTAATTAGAAAACATCTGATAACCAAATAAATAAGAAGCTTTCTTTGTTAATATAAAATATGAGTCCACTCCGAGAAGCATCTTTATACCAAGCTCGGCGTTGGATTCAAGTTTTAAAAATAAAAAAAATGATAAAAACAAGAACAATTCTAATGTTACTGATAATTGCATTATCGCTGGTAAGCAGTTGTACTGGTTCTAAAATAAAAAAAATAGCCGTCGCCGAAAAAAAATGTTTTATGCGGGTAACATCTTATGATACTGAAATCAATGGTGAAGAAATTACTTTAGCTGACACCTTATATCTTTCTGCTGAAATTTCCGGAAATAAAATAAGCGGAATACATAATTGGCTACCAGCAGAAAAAGACCAAATGCGTGGAAAATACCAAGGGACTATTTTAAACGACACAGCAACTGTTTTGTATGACTATTTTGCAGAAGGTGAAAATAATACAGAAGAACTAATTTTTGTAATTTTAGAAAACCAAGTTAAAATAGGATATGGAAAAAAAGTTAGAAAAGGAGAAGTTTATGTTTATGAAGATAAATCCAAAATCTATTTTACAGAAATAATTCCTAAAACAATCTGTAAGTAAGTGTTTAGTTTTTAATTAGCTTTCGCTTGATTATAAGCATATTAAAAAATAAAAAAAGTATTCTTTATATCTGTTTACTTATAAGAATTAACAGAAGAAAAAAACACAACAATAAAAAAATGGAAAACTTATACGAGCATCATAAATTCGTGGTAGATAGTGGGCAAACGCCTTTACGAATAGATTTATTTCTTTTAGATAAATTAGCCGATATTTCACGAAGTCTTATTCAGAAGGCGGCAAAAGCTGATAGTATTGTAGTTAATAATAAGCCTGTTAAGGCAAACTACAAAGTCAGACCCAACGATATTATTACCGTAATGATGACTTATCCGAAAAAGGAATATACTATTGAGGCCGAAAATATACCAATAAATATTGTTTACGAAGACGACGATTTAATTGTTATAAATAAAGATGCTGGCATGGTTGTTCACCCTGCGGTAGGCAATCGCACAGGCACACTTATACATGCTTTGCTTTATCATCTCAAAGATTTGCCTCTTTTTCAGAACGACGACGAACGTCCGGGACTTGTGCATAGATTAGATAAAAACACAAGTGGATTACTTGTTGTTGCCAAAAATGAATTTTCTAAAGCACACTTGGCAAAACAATTCTACGACCGCACAACACATCGCAGATATAATGCTCTTGTTTGGGGAAGTTTAAAAGAACCCGAGGGAACAGTAATTGGTAATATTGGGAGAAGTATAAAAGACAGAAAAGTTATGCAGGTTTTTCCCGAAGGAGATTTTGGCAAACATGCTATCACACATTATAAAACTCTTAAAGAATTTACATATATCAGCATGATTGAGTGCAGATTAGAAACAGGACGCACACATCAAATTAGGGCACACATGAAATATCTGGGACATCCTATTTTTAATGATAAAGAATATGGAGGCGATATTATTTTAAAAGGAACAACTTTTACAAAATACAAACAATTTGTGCAAAACTGCTTTAAAGAATTACCACGACAAGCCCTTCATGCTAAAACACTTGGCTTTACTCACCCAAAAACTGGCGAAGAAATGATGTTCAACTCCGAACTACCAAACGATATGCAAATTGTTATAGACAAATGGGGAAAATATACTGGCGGAAGAGAATAAACAATTTTCACAGTGAATAGTTATAAGTAAGTATTTAGTTTTTAATTAGTTTTCACCTGATAATAAACACATTAGAAAATAAAAAAAGTATTCTTTATATCTGTTTATACCAAAGTGAATAAGGTTTTCGGATAAACCCGAAAGCGTCTGCAAGACCTGTCGGCGTTTGAAAATAATTAAAATCCGAAAACCTTATTCACTGCAATATACTTACTTATAACAAATAAAAAAAGCGAACCGTTTAAAGTTCGCTTTTTTAATATTAACTATCCATTAGGAAATTCACCCTCTCCTCCACTATCTCCTTCATCTTCGGAAATGGTAGGCTCGGGAGAATAATTACTTCTTTCAATTACGTAATCGTTGTAAAGTGCCTCGTTACTTTCTTCCCAAATAGTTTTTCCTATTCGGGTGTAAATAAGTAGCTTGTCGTAAATATCGTTTGCCTTACTTATACGCTGGTGAGTAAATTTATTTCGCTCATTAACAGCGTTGTTTACATCTGTTATCTTTTCGCTAAAACTCTGAAGCATAGTATAAAAACTATCTATTGTAGCTTGAGTAACTCCATAAACTTCTAAACTGGGCAACACAGAAACAAGTGTAGAATGCAACGATTCGCCTGTTCTAAAAAGCTGTGTGTCTGTCAATTTAGTCAAACCACCTACACGCATTCGTGTAAAAATAGGATTGTTTTGTTTGTAAATTCTCAAAAGAGATGATACAAAAACACGAATTTCGTGTTGCACACTCGCTTTTAAGTCATTACGCTCAATAACTGCCTGACTTACACAACCTCTAAGGTCATCGTCGGTTCTAAACTGGTCTAAGCTTCTAATCTCTTCAAAGAACTGGTTTACTTCGTCTTCGTTAATACCAAAACCTTCAAATTCAACAATATCTCTCAACATTGTATCTACTTTCTGCTTGCTTATTGCCGATAGGTCGGCATAAGACATGTTAAACCTAAATTGGCATAAAAGTTATTAACTATGTTTTATTTATTTCAAGTTCA
>JAOZQN010000123.1 GCA_029932195.1 Bacteroidales bacterium
AAAGCAACAAAGTTAAAAAATTATAACTTAATTTCAAAGTCGCAAAGATACGAGGGTTAAAGTTAATAAATAGAATTGATTTGAGAGTGTAACATAGTGGTGGCTTTTGGCTTCGCAAAGCGAAAAAGATTAGAGTGTATAACATCTTATGCATGTGGCTATTGGCTTATTTTTTATCGCTTTGCGAAGCTAAAAGCCAACTACCAAAAGCCCCCAGTATGTTACACATTCCTTTCTTTTTTACATTAAAAAAAATTGCATTTAATATTTTCCTTTCTTTTAATTATCAATTAGATTAGAAAAAATCTTCCTTTTTACTGTTATCTACTAAAGTCGTTTTTATTTCCGATAAATTTGTTATATCTTTGTTCTGTAGCATTTTATTGTATTTGGAATTACACGTCTAAAATATTATTTTTTAATATATTAAACAAATAAAATACTACCTTTTTTATTTACTCATTTTTAAGCAAATAACTCATGCAAAACTTGAATAAATTACTTTTAATTTTATACTTTCAACTAAAAAACTAAAATTTTATTTATGAAAATACTTGGAATAGTGAGCAGAATTTTAACAGGACTGGTTTTTACCTTTTCTGGTTTTGTAAAAGCCGTTGATCCTCTTGGCTCTACCTATAAATTTACCGATTATTTTACAGACGCATTTCATTTGCCAATGTTAGAACCGATATCGTTTCCTTTTGCAATAATAATGAGTGCCTTGGAACTCGGAATTGGGCTTATGCTAATTTTTAATTTCAAACACAAACTTGCCGCATGGGGAGCCTTATTTTTGATGGCATTTTTTACTCCACTTACTCTCTATTTGGCAATAGCCAACCCCGTTCATGACTGTGGTTGCTTTGGCGATGCTCTTGTGCTTACTAACTGGGAAACTTTTTGGAAAAACATAGTTATTTCGGCGTTTGTTCTAATTTTCTTTTTTATGAGAAATAAGCTTACATCTAAATTAAAAGCAAATGTTCAGTGGTTTTCAATAGCTGTAATTTTTATTTTAGCTATTGGTTTTCAATTCTTTAATTATGTAAACTTACCCGTTATTGATTTTAGACCATATAAAGTAGGAACTTACATTCCAGACCAAATGATTGTTCCAGCAGATGCAGTAAAAGACGAATATGAAACTACTTTGGTTTACGAAAATTCAGAAACTGGCGAAATAAAAGAATTTTCCGAAGAAAGCTATCCTTGGGACGACTCTACCTGGGTCTGGAAAGACTCTAAATCGGTGCTAATAATAGAAGGAGACAAACCAGCAATTCACGATTTTACAATTGTTAGCACTGCTAATAATGAAGATATTACAGATGCTATTTTACAGGACGAAACTCATATCTATTTAATTGTTGCTTACGATTTTAGAAAAACAAACCTAAAAGGTTTACAAAAAATTTATGATAAAGTAGGACGAAAAACCGGAGAATATAAAATTTATTGTCTAACAGCATCTTTGCAAAAGGATATTGATAGTATTTCGCAAATTGTTCCTCACCCCGAAAATATGGAATTTTGTAACACAGATGAGATTACTCTAAAAACAATTGTCCGCTCAAATCCTGGATTATTGCTTTTGGAAAAAGGAACAATAAAAGAAAAATCGCATTATTAGTTGTAATATTTTGCCTTTTAAGTATTTAAACGTGGCTTATTTACGAAACTAAAAAATGCACCAAAGGTGTATAATCATTATCCTTGCCTGCAAGGGCAAGGAATAATAAAAATTATTTTGAAGCACCAAAGTTGTATAATCATATTTGTTTAGCACAAAAAATCACCCTTACTTTTATCACAAAAAGAGCAAATATAACCCTCACTTTGTTACAAAAAACTCTAAAAATAACCCTCACTTTGTTACAAGAATCACCAAAAATAACCCTCACTTTGTTACAAGAAACACCAAAAATAACCCTCGCCTTGTTACAAAAAGCTCTAAAAATAACCCTCACTTTGTTACAAGAAAAATAAAAATAAGTATCGCTTTGTTACAAAAAAGAATCAAATTCTGAGGTTGATTTTATTTATCAATATAAAAATTTTATTATTCCTATTGAAGTAAAAACTGGAAAAACTGGCAGGCTACGTTCCTTGCATTTATTTATGGATAGCTGCCCACACAAATATGCCGTTAGAATTTACTCTGGAAAATACGAAATTCAAAAAACAAAAACAATTGCTGGAAAAGAATATTATTTACTAAATTTGCCTTTTTATTTAATTTCAAAATTGGAAAATTACTTGGAATTAATGATAACTAAAAATTAAACCCTAAATTATAAAACATGAGAAAAAAAATTGTAGCAGGAAATTGGAAAATGAACACCAACCTGCAAGAAGGAATTAAATTAGCAAAAGCTATTAACGAAAAACTTACAACCAAAAATTGTGATTGTGGAACAACAGGAGTAGTTATTGCTCCACCATTTAGTCATTTATATGCTATAAATGAGGTTATTGATAGCGATAAAATCTGTCTTACAGCACAAAATTGTGCCGCAGAAGAAAAAGGAGCTTATACTGGTGAAATTTCAGCAGAGATGCTTAAATCTATTGGTGTAAAAGCAGTTATACTTGGACACTCCGAAAGAAGAGCATACTACGGAGAAATAAGTGAGACTTTGCTAAAAAAAGTAAAATTAGTGCAAAAAAATGGTATGAAACCAATTTTTTGCTGTGGCGAAAAATTAGAAGAGCGTGAAGCAGGTAATCATTTCAAGATTGTTGAAAATCAGATAAAAGAGGTTCTTTTTGAGCTTTCTGCCAAAGATTTTGAAAATTCAATAATAGCCTACGAACCCGTTTGGGCTATTGGCACAGGAGTAACAGCATCTGCCGAACAAGCACAAGAAATTCACGCATTTATCCGCAAAATTGTTGCCGATAAATTCGGACAAGAACTTGCCGAAAAAAAAACAATCCTCTATGGAGGAAGCTGTAAGCCTTCAAACGCCAAAGAATTATTTGCACAAAAAGACATCGACGGTGGACTCATCGGTGGAGCTTCGCTAAAAGCTGATGACTTTTTTGGAATAATTGAGGCGATTTAGTTGTTGGTTATTGGTTGTTGGTTACTGGTTCACAGTGCTTTGCAAAACCAACAACTAACAACCAACCAACAACTAACAACCAACAACCAACAACCAACAACTAAATTTTCGATTCAGAAAGTGGGTTTCCTTCCGAGTCTTTGTAGTTGTTGGTTACAATAAGAATCATATCTATTATATACCAAATTCCACAACCTCCACCTGTTAGCAACTGTGCCACTCCAATTCCTATATGACCGGTATAAAATCGGTGAACACCAAAATATCCTAGGAAAGCTGAAAGCAAAAGTGTTGTAAGCCAATCTTTTCCTGATCCTTTTAATTGCACACCACAAGACATACAAGTTTGGTCGTGAGGGACTGTTGTTTTTCCGCAATTTTGGCAAAATTTATCTCCAAAACTTGCATTTACTCCACAATGCACACATACCGATGCATTATCATCTATTTCTAATCCGCAATTTCTACAATACATAATAGTTATAAATTTTTATGGTTAAATTGTTTTATTATTTTATTGTTAAGTTATGATTAATTTTAGCAATTTAGCAATTTAGCAATTTAGCAATTTTAGCAATAAAACAATTATTTATTATTTATTTGTTTTTCTAATTTTTCGGAATATAACTTGTTTTCAGTTATATCTACAGCAAAATATAAAATTTTAGTAATTTCGTTATTCACATCATAAAAAGGTGTATAGGTAGAAAATAGCCATTTTACCTCTCCATATTTAGTAAAACGTTTCATCAATTTTTCTACAAATTCACCTTTGGATACTCTATTAATAATATCTTCTAATTCAGCTCTTTCTGATTTCACGAGAGTTAAAACATTTACACCTTGTAGGTCTTCAATATTAAAGTGCATTGTTTCTAAGTATTTTTTATTTGCATCGAGTAAAATGCCTTCGGTAGTATAATCTATGGTAAGAATAGTATGATTTACAGCATTTAATATTCCCCTCATTTCTGCTTCACGAATTTCTGCCTTTTTCTGATTATTCTTTATTTCAATAAGACTATCCTCTGATAATTTATGTGCCTCTTCTATTTCTTTGGTTTGTTCTTGCGATATTTCAAGAAGTTTGTTTCCTGCAATACTTGCTTTTATTGTATTTATAGACAGGCTTATATGTTCTTTTGCTTTATTTATAAAATCCCTTTCCAGCTTGTTTAATTTTTTAAGAAAAGCTAATTCTATAATTCCAAGAAAAGTATTTTCATACATCAAAGGAATTATAAAAATACTTTCTGGTAGCGATTCTCCTAAGCCAGAAAGAACATGTTTATAATTTGATGGAATATTTTCATAATATACTTCCTTTTGTTCTTTCGCAACTGTTCCGATTAGTCCTTCATTTATTTTTATATTTATATTTTGAGCTTTCTTATTTTCATAAGCATAGGTTGATACTGCATTCAAATGAATGTTCTTTTTATCATCGTCGTTGTATAAAAATAGTCCTGCAATATAGGCATCGGTATATTTTGCAAGAGCAAGAACAATATTATCTGCAACTTCAGATATTGTTTTATTTCCTATTTTTGTGGCTTCTTGTATTTTATTAATTCCATCATTAGTCCACATGCTGCGTCTTTTATTTTCTTCTACTTGTTCTCTTGCTTCCCAACGTTTAATAATCTCATTTATAGAGTAATTCACCGATTTTGAGATTAAATCGTTTTCATTTTTTGGGTCTCCAAGATACTCTGTATAATCTCTATTTGCTATTTTGTAATTTATTTTTACAAGTTGGTTTAATTTTACTTGTAATTTCAAAAGATTTTGATAAATACTCTTTATTTCTTTTGACCTTATCTTTGGTTTGTCGTGAAAATCAAGCTCTCCTTTTAATAATTTTTCTGTTTGAAATTCTATTGTCTTTAATGGTCTAGCTATATTTGAAGATAAAACAAGGATAGCCAAAGATATTAAGAAAGCGATAATAAGTCCTATTAAAATTGATAAAATAAAAATAATATTTCCTTTTTGGAGAATTATTTTTTTGGGAGTGTAGGTTCCAACCTGCCAACTTATATCTGTTTTTTCAATAAAGAATGGGTTTGAAGTAAAATCATTGCTAACGAAACGTTCTCTAATAATTTTATCTTCTTTTAGTTTAAAAAATATTGAATTTACATCTTCCGAAAAATAATCGGTAAGAAAACGCCCTTTAAAATGCGGTTTGTTCGACACCGCAATAATATTACCATTATTGGTAAGAACAACAATATCTCCATCGGTAAAATTTGATGTAGAAATTTTATTATAAATCCAGTCCAAAGAAATTTCCACGCCTATTACTCCTATAAATTTATTTCCATAACTAATAGGTGTAACAATTGATAGTTTTAAAATATTTTTACCATCGCGTCGTTCTGTGTATGGTTCAAAAATAGTTGTTTTTAAATTTCTTTTTGTTGTTTTATAAAGATGTTCATTCTTCTCTAAATTAAAAGCGTTAAGACTAATTTGGTCTAAGCTATTTTTGCTCCAATGTGGTGTATATTTACCTTTACTGTCAAACAAATATTCTGTTAATGAGTCGTTTATACTTATTATATCAGGTTCAATTATTATAAAAAAATCTCTAACTGCTCCGTTTTGAACTATTGTTTCTACAAGAAATGGAGCAAGTTGGCTATGCGTAAAAATTCTATTGTTGTTAAAACCAAGAGACGACAAATTTTGCGACAAGCCTTCAACAAGCATTATATTTTCAAAAATACCTGTATTAATACTTGTAGAAATTTCATTAATTGTAGAAGTATAATTTAATTCGGTATCTACAATATGTTGTTTTCTCAAATATAGTCCAATAAAAATACTAATTATAATTGTTGTAGCAAAAATAATTAGTGTATTAAATAATAATATTCTGTTTTTTAACAACATACTTTTTTAATGAATAATTTTTCAATGAAATAATGAATAATGAATGAATAATGAACAATGAATAATCTGACAAAAGTTTCTTAACTATAAAATAATAATAATATTATGATAATAAGGTGTAAACCGATTATTAATTATTCATTATTAATAAATATAGGATTTCGTTTATTAAATTTACGAATATAAACAAATTTCAGTTTTTTTCGTTTTCTTTTTCGTAAATTATGATATTCGTCGTAAAGTTCGGGATCGTTCATTAAAATTACTTCTAGGTTTTTATAAGTATAATCATAAATTGTGCCTGTTTCAAAATGTAGTAGATACTGTCGCAGTTCTACGGACGAATTCGTTTGTGTGGAATACGGGTCATAGTAATAGGAATTGTGCGGACTGTAAGAGTAGCTATTAACCACTTTATTAGCAACAAAATGACAAATTCCTCCAACAACAACAATTCTACTAAAATCATCGTTCCAATTAACATGCAAAATTCCATCTTGTGAATATCCCCAAGTATCTGAAATTTTAACTTCTTGTTTTATACCAAGTTCGTCGTAAAAGAGCAAAATTTCGTCGTCCAAAGTATTTGTGAAAAACTCAAAATCGTTAATATCATAACTGCTAACAATTCTATTTTTAGAAACGGGATTATTATTTTTCACCTGTCCAAAGTTCAAAAAAACACCATCACTAAATTTAAAATCTTTGGAATATTGAACAAAATTTACTTTTGCGGTATCCGTTTGCGAAAAAGCAGTATTTATGAACAAAAATAGTATAAAAAAATTAAATATTTTCATTTTTATTATTAATTTTCGGAATTATAAGTAATGAATAATTTTACGGACATCTTATAAACAGCATAATACAAAAACAAAAGGGTCGTTTTTCATTTGTAAGCTACTTATACTAATTAAGGGTGAAGTTTTGAAGTTTTGAAGTTTTGAACACTCTGATATTAAAATGAATACTCAATTCAAAAAATAAAATATTAATCCTTTTTTAGTATAGTAAAGATTGAATAATATGTTCGTAAAGTAGAATTAAGTAATTATACAAAAGTTTCTTAACAATAATTTTATTATAATCAATTGACAATAAGGTGTCCATCAATCATAAATTGTAAATCTATTTAGAGTGTTGGTAAATTATATTCTTATTGATTTAGAGAAAAGTAGAACAATACTTTTGTTTTTCATATCACACTGTGTATCAGCAGCAAACAACGTTGTTTATTGTTAGTTGTTTATTACTTGTTATTTATTTTTTATTTTATTGATATTTAATAAGTTTATAAACTTAAAAACGTTTAACTTTACAAACTAATAATTTTTTGAAATTAAATTGTCTTTTTTACATTGTAAAATTAAAAAAAAAATTAATTTTACAGATTATAATTACGTTAATATTTTATAAAATTATAAAATTATTCTAAATTATTGTGTTAAGTTATTAATAAAAAGCTATTAATTTACTGAATTTTAATAATATAGTAATAAATTTAACAATATAACATGAAATAATAATTCTACTAAATTAAATGATTTTTTTGGATAAAATAAATAAAATACTATCTTTCAACTTAGAAGACAAATATGATGCGGGAATTGTAAAAAAAATACAATTACTCAATATTTTTATGTTTGTTGGCACTATTACCATGCTTGTTTTTCTAGTTATAGGAATAATAACTAATGAACAGAAAATAGTTTTAACAAATGTAATTTCTTTATTAATAATAATTGGTAGCTGGATTTATTTTTATAAAACAAAAAATTATAGACCAGCAATAAATATTGTTTCTATTCTCTACACTATTCTTTTGATTGGTTATTTAACAACTGGTGGACACGAACGGACAGGTTTACTATGGTTTTATCCTTTTCCTTTTTTCATGACACATTTTTTTGATTCCAAAAAGGGTGTTATTTTCTCTTTAATCAGCCTTTTTATTGTTCTTTTTGTGTTCTTTTTACCAATTGATATTTTTGTTGAATATAAAATGAGTTTTAAACTCCGGTTTCTTGGCTCTTATTCTTTTCTTGTAGTTGCTATTTTTTTTGTAGAACGCATTTCTTTGAAAATGAGAAAGAAGCTAGAGAAAAAATGCTTGACACACAACAGGTTAGCGACAAAAAAAATGAAATTATAAATAATTTATCTTACGAATCTCGGAGCAAAATAAATAATCTGCTTGGTTATACAAACTTGTTAGAAAAAACAAAACTTACAGAACAACAACAAAATTATATTGATACAATAAAAGCATCGGCATATAACCTAACTGCAATATTAGACAACACAGACTCGGATTCTTTAGAAAATAAAAATGATTTTGATAAAAAAGTGAATTTTGATGTAGTATCAAGTCTGAATAGAATTGTAGATTTTTACAATATTAAAATAGAAATTAAGCAAAAGAGTAATATTCCCAACAAAATTAAGGGATATCCTATTAAATTTAAACAAGTTTTTTTAAATATTTTAGATTACTATTTGCAAGATAAAACAGATGATTTACAGATTGCTATAGAAATAGATAAAAAGATAAAAAAAGATGTTATAGATATTGAATTTAAAATATATTTTAGTAATATTAATGATACAAGGAAAAATTTAAGAAATAAGCAAATTGGATTAGAAGTAACAAAAACGTTTGTAAAAAAATGTGGTGGAACTTTTGACATTAATAAAAAAGCAAAATCCGTTGAAATAACTTTAAATATTCCTTTTAGGCAAGAAGAGAATAAACAAATAGAATATAAAAACACAATAAAAACAAAATCAAGTAATACCCAAAAAATCAGGTTAAGTGAAGCAAAAATATTGCTTGTGGAAGATGACGAAATTAATCAAGAGATTATAAAAATAGGATTAAGTAAGCATGTAAAAATAATAGATGTTGCAAATGATGGGAAAGAAGCTCTATATTTATACGAAAACACAAAATATAATTTAATTATAATGGACTTGCAAATGCCTGTTATGGACGGCTTTATTACCACAAAAAAAATTAGAGAAACCGAAGTTATTATGTCTGCATATACACCCATTATTGCTCTAACTGCAAATACTTTGCATTACGATAAAAATATTTGTATAGAAGCAGGAATGGACGAATATATTAGCAAACCATTTCAAATGAAAGAACTACTAAAAGCAGTAGAAAAATTAATTAGTGTGCGTCCATAAAGTCGTAATTTTTTGAATATTGAATATTCCATTTTTTTGACTAAAAAGACAAACACTAATTAGTAGATAAATAATGAACAATATTCTAATGCAATTATTAAATTACTAGGATAACCAGTTGTTCATTAATCTGTTATTTAATTAAAAACTAAATACTTAAAATACAAAATCTAAAACTAAAAAAATGAAACCACTTATTGTTATTGGAATATCTGTTGTAGCCATTATTGTGGCAGTTGTATTGGCTGTTGTTATTGCCAAAAAATTAATTGGTGCTTCAAAAAAAGCAACCGAAGAAGAAGGAGAAGGAACACGAGCATTAGAAAGTAAAATAAGGAATTCATTATCAAAGGCTCGCCAGCAGAAATTTAAAGCAGACTCCAAAGTTAAAAGACTCACTGGTTGGGCAAACGATGCTATTGTAACAACCTATAGCGACCTTTTTCCTGATGGAATGCCTTATTCAAAACCAGAACTAATCGTTAATTATAACGAGTTAAAAACAGAACACGGCGAAAAAATTAGCTACGAGCAAATGGACAAATGCGACCAGATAGTTGTTGGTTATCAAAATCAGATAGAAGCAGAAGAAGCTAAAATTAAGACCTTTGATAAAATACAAAAAGAATATGAAATTCTAAAAGATAAGGTTAGAGAAGCAAAAGCAAAAGAACGAAAACAGGGTAAATTAGACAAACATGCAACAAGACTACAAGCCGCACAAGACGATATTTCAGCAGACGCAAGTGCTATTGAGCAAGGCTATAAATTAGACGACCTTACACAGGAAGTAGCTCTAAAAGAAGAATATATAGATCAATTAGAAAAATTAACCTATGAATATGGAGACGATATTCCTGCAAATAAATCGTTGGAATACAAAAATAACGTAGATGATATTTTAAATAAAATGTAATTAATGGTGTTGAGTTTTTAATGCTTAGTTTTTAATTGGTTTACTGTGCATTTATTATCGTTAAGTGTCTAATATTTAATATAATAAATACATAGGACAAATAAAAACTAAGCAATATTAAAATTGCTCACTCAAGAAATCAAGAGTTTCCCCTCCCATATTAAAAATCAAATCAAGAATACTTAAATTTTCTTCAAACTTAAACTTGTCGGAAAAAACTTGCGTATAGGCAGTATTAGAAAAAATATCTTTCTGTTTTGGATTTATAGAAAATCTAAAATCATTGGTATCTTTCTTATCTATAGGAATAAAATCGGTGGTAAAATTAATTTTGGTATCAATTTCTATAAAATCATTAATTATTTTAAATATTTGATAATTAAAATCGTAAAGAAATTTATACTTTTTTTCGAAAAAAGGCTGAATTTCTGGCATAAAAAATTCATAAAATGGAGAAGAACGATACGCCGCTTCTATGGATTTTAAATGTATTTTTTGCCAATCGGTAGAATAATCAATTTCAATATCTTTTATTTTGGTCTTGCGTTCTACTCCCTTCAATACAGGAATAGTAAGACTTTGTCTGCCATTGGCACTCAAAATATCACAGCGATTACGGTAGCTTTGTTTTGTGTAATTTTCAAAAATATCTATATAAATATTTTCGCAATCAACAAGTTTGCTAAAATATTCTATTGGAGGAAAATATGCTGTAGTAAAATACATTTTTATTTGTGGGTTTTTAACGTGTTATTTTTTGATGCAATTTTAATAATTTTGCAAATATAAGTTTTTTTTTATTCTACCACTTTAAATTCCACACGTCTATTTTGCTGTTTACCTTCGTCTGTGTCGTTTGTGGCAATTGGCTCGTCCCACGATGCTCCTCTTGAAGATAATCTGTTAGCATCAATTCCATTCTCAACTAAGTAATCCACAACTGCTTGTGCTCTATTCTTTGATAATTCTTGATTGTGTTTATACGAACCAGTATTGTCTGTATGTCCAGAAATTTCTATTTTCACCAAAGGATTAATAATCAACATTTGCTTGAGGCGAGTGAGTTCCGAAAAAGACTCTGAACGAAGAATAGATTTATTTGTATCAAAGAAAATATTTTTAAGAACCACTTTTGCATCTTCCTTTATTGGAAATAATTGCACATTTTTAATAATTTCTTGATAACCTTCTGCTTTTGGGACATTAAAATTCTCTGAATGAAATAAATAACCTTCTTTTCGAACTTCCATTCCATAATTTTTTCCTGACGGCAAAGAAACAAGATATTTACCTGACACACTGTTAGATGTAACTTGCATCACTGTTTCATTTTTTTCAGTATCATAAATTTCTATTATAGACTCAAGTGGTTTAGAATTAGTGCCATCGGCTACTGTTCCCTTAACAATTGTTACATAAGCCTTTACAACAGAAATAGTATCTTCTGTAATAATTTCTTTTTTTGGAGAAAAATTAATTTGATAAATATCCATCAAACCTTTTCCATCTTCTCTAATACTTGAATAATAACCATTTTGTCCACTTGCCGAAAGCACAAAATACACATCGTCTTCGGGAGTATTTATTGGATAGCCAATATTTTCGGGTTTGCTCCAAGTTCCATCTTCTTGTTTTATGGTTTTAAAAATATCAAAACCACCCATTGTATTATGCCCTTTTGAGCTAAAAAACAATGTTTTACCGTCTGGGTGCATAAAAACTCCATCTTCTTCGTATTTTGTATTTACTATCGAACTTAATTTTTCAGGCTCTCCCCAAGAGTCTTTCTTTTTGGTGCTTACGTAAATATCTCCATTACTTGTTTTTGGATTTCCTGTTTTTCCCCTGATAAAATAAATTTTGTTACCGTCGTAAGAAATACAAGCAGAATTTTCTACTTCAGGGGAGTTTATTTCTTTAGGCAGTGCTTCTGGTTTTGTCCAAGTATCGCCATTTAATTTAGAAAAAAAGATATTTTGTTGCTGATACATAAACAGTTGCTGTCCATCTGGCGAAAGTCCAACTGTTGCATCGTGGTAAGGTGTATTTAGAGATTGTCCAATATTTTGGGGAGATGTCCAACTTTCTCCTTCTTTATAGGATATATATATCTTCGTAATACATACCGTCTTCACGAGTTGGCTGGTTTGTTGTGCCACCTTTTCTTCTGCTGGTAAAAATCATCATGGATTCGTCGGCAGAAATTAGCGGACTGTAATCGTGAGCAGAGGAATTTATAATATCAATTTTTAAAATCTCAGCATTTACAGGATTTGCAACAAGTAATTTACCGTTTTCACATTCTTTTATTCGCCGTTCTACTTTATCGGTATTGCCTCCAAGTTTTGATATGTATTTTTTAAAGACGGTATATTTTTCTATAGCCTTATCAAACATTAAATTGTAATGATATGCACGCCCCAAGTTCCAATTTATGGTTGGCGAAATATCTTTTTTTAGAGAATCTGCTTTTCGCAAATACAAAAGAGCTTTTTTCTTATGTATTGATTCTAAATAAGATACTCCAATATTATAGTTAAGTTCGGCATTTCCTGAATTATATTCATAAGCCTTTAAATAAAATTCTATTGCTTGCAAATAAGCTATTCTATTATCTTTTTTAAAATACGAATTTCCTTTTTTTACGTTTGATTTTGCCTCTTCGTAGCCTTTTTCTCCTTTTTTAAATTCTTTTAAATCAATTTTTTGTGCAAAAATAGAAATAGAGAAAAAGATTACAGTTATAAATATTATAATTTTTTTCATTTTTTTATTTACTTTTTAAAAAATAGTGCAACCCGAAAGTTGCACTACAATAAACGACTTTAAAAAAAATCGTCTCCCCCATTAAAAACTGTTTTTTTTTTATAAATATTACCTAAAAATCTAAAATAAAAATAATTTTAGATTGCTATTTGCTTTTGGCTATTAGCTTTTAGCAAAAAAAAGAATTTCAATTTTTAGGAGTGCCCTTTAAGTAGTCTCTGGACGGAAATAGGTAATAAGCAATCATACAGTGTGTTATCT
>JAOZQN010000698.1 GCA_029932195.1 Bacteroidales bacterium
GGAGTATAACATGAACATTCACCTAACCGCCGTGCAAGACGATATGCCTGCTGGATTAAGCAAAGTGCTTAATATTTTGGAAAGTTCTATTAAAGAATCGCCAACAGTAGGAGAAGGAACTGTTGGAACATTAACACTTACGTTTGTTAAAAGTGAAGCTCCTGTAAGTTTAATTAAAGGAGCATCTGCTTTACTTGTAGGACATTCTAACACACCAGTAATTACAAATGATGGAATAGCGGCATTTACCGATGTTGCTCTTGGTTCTTATACTGTTCAAATAAACAAAGGAGAATTACAATTTTCGGAAAATATTACTGTAACAGAAGGTATGACCGATAGAAAAATAGTAATAGCAGACTATCCACTACCTGTATAAATTACTTTACACCAAAGTGAACTATTGTTTGCTTTGGTGTTTTTTTTTTATTCAAAAAAATATTAACTTTGTAATTTAAGAAAAAATGGATTACTATAGACCTTCAAATGTTTTACTCCAGCAACGGTATAAGCAAGTAAAACTAATAAAAACACAAAGGCAAAAAGTATTAGTAGAAAAATTAGAACAAATAGAAACCAACGGTTATTATAATTCTATTGTAATACAAAAAGCAGATGCAGAGCTTCTTAAAACCAGAAACGCACGAAAGATAATAGACTACGTAAGAAAAAACGAATTAGACAAAGTAAATATTATTTACGGAGCAAACAACCGCCCACAGTTTATAAATATTTTACCTTTAAGTAAACAGAATCAATCTATTAGTAGCACCAACCGTCCAATTGTAATAAAATTATACACCGAACTTGATAGCTCGCTAAAAAAACGTATTTTTGAGAAGTGGTTGGAGGGAATGAAGAGGGAGTTTGGTATAAAGAAGGTGGAGTTTGACGATTATATTTGGGATGCAAAATTTTATGTTGTAACTATTGATAGCTTTTTTAATGGTGTGGCAAAAAACATAGTAAAATGGAGTAACAATCAAATAGAACACATCAAAATACCCGATGATGCAAAAGATAAATCTATTGATTATTTGGTAAAAGAATTAGAACCTGCAAATAAAACAACTTTTGGAATAGCCCTTTTGATGATAATAGGAGTTCATGGTGTTGGAAACAATGCGTATGTAGATTTGTATGGACATAATGATGGCAATTATTTTATCAAAGCAGATAATAATTCAAAGAATAGGATCTACTTAAAAACATTAAAGAAAATAAAAGAAGCAAAAATAAAATTTATGGCAAACTCTGTAAGTTTTGTCTCTGCTTGCAATGCTGGGAAAGAATATGAATTAGAATTAGGTAAAGATAAAAAAAGTTTTGTTGGAGAATTATCTGAAATAACAGGCGGGTATGCAACAGGAGCAACAGATATCTGTTCTGGACAATCGGGTCCAGACTCTTTTAATAAAACATATAAATATCATTCTAAAAATTTTAAAACATTTCATAAAGGGAAGTATTTTAATGATTTAGGTAGTGATGTTTATACTAAAGATTTTTATTTGAAAGCACTTAAAAATGCAAAAAATATAATAGAAAAAATAAAAAAAGAAGACGACGAACTCTTGGAAGAAATGAAAAAAAGAAAAGGAAACTTTAAATTATCTGAACCAATTAAATAATTAAATACGACTCTTAAAATGATAAAAATTCTATTTACTTCTATCTTTCTATTTAGTAATATTTTTCTTTTTTCACAAAAAATTTGGTTTACAAATGCGAGTTATGATTGTAGTTATGCACTTAACTGCTCAAATAGTGTTGTTGTAGATACAATTACTTTTAAGTTTAAAGTAAATTATGACAATATAAATGCTATAAACAAAGACCGTGGTTCTGTTACTCTTTATTATGGCTATTTTGCAAGATTATATTATATTGAAGATGATGTTCATTTTCTTGTATGGGTAAATGATAACGGTTCTATAAAAATAATTACAAATGATAAGTGTCAAATATTTTTTGATAAAAATTATTTTATTTACAAAATAGATGTATTTGATAGGAATTTTCCTGATATACATAGTGCAGATATTGGGAAATCTTATTCAAATCCTAAAAATCATTTAAAATATCATGACCAAAAACGAACTTATTTTGGAAAAATAGATGAAATTATTCATGATAACAGATTTAAAAACGATTATTATAACGATAAATAAAACAATATGAAAAAAATTTATTTAATATTACTCTTTATTTGCTTTATTAATACCGCAAATGCTCAACGTTATGTATTTTATTTCGACTTACGGTTTAATAATGCAAGTTACAATTGCAAATATGCTGAGAATAGTTGTGGTGATGTTGTTGTAGATACAATCATGTTTGATTTTACTGTTGATTATAAGGATGATAAAACATTAGAATACATGCTTGATGATGAATTTAAGGCTATTAGAGTTACTTTTGGATATATAGAAAACGGTAGATTAACCTATATTAATACTATCTTTACTTCTAAGCTTAATAAAAATAATAAATTAGAATTAATAGAATTTGATTATGACAATTATTGGAATTACAAATTGCATGAAAATAAACAAAATTTAGAAATATATCCAAAAGAAAATAATAAATTTGTTTGTAAAATAAAAGTAAAGGACTTAAATATACCGACAATACATTTAGCTTATATTGGTTATAATCATATTGAAAACCAACCTAATGATTTTGATGAGACAGAAAATGATTTGTATTTTGGTAAGTTAAAAAAAGAAGACGCTCTTAAATTTTTAATTATAGAAAAGTATTAATTTTGTAATTTAAGAAAAAAATGGATTACTATAGACCTTCAAATGTTTTACTCCAACAACGGTATAAGCAAGTAAAACTAATAAAAACACAAAAGCAAAAAGCATTATTAGAAAAATTAGAAAAAATAGAAACCAACGGTTATTATAATTCTATTGTAATACAAAAAGCAGACGCAGAGCTTCTTAAAACTCGAGACGAACGAAAGATAATAGACTACGTAAGAAAAAACGAAA
>JAOZQN010000699.1 GCA_029932195.1 Bacteroidales bacterium
CACTGTAACATAAAACTTTACAATTAGTTTAAATCAGTGTTTTTTGAGGTCTGCATTTATACAAATGGAATAAATAATGTGGTGTATTATATTCAATATTTTGTGATTTTGCTATAAAAACATTACAAATGGAACAATTAAATTTTAATATAAATTATAATTTAATATTTCAACATATTATATAATTTTGTTTACTTTTGACGTTTGTATTTTGATAAATTACTACTCTCAAAAGCAAATGAAGAAATAAAGAGTTGTATTACAACCTAATTGATGGAGAAATAATATATTTATAATCTTCTTTTTTTTATGTTTATTTTACAATTAAATTTTATTAACTAATTTTGCAACCAATCATAAATCCAAAAACGTAAATGTACCTATGTTTTCACTTCTCAAAAAAGAAATTTCCACATTTTTTAGTTCTATAATTGGTTATATTGTTATAATCGTTTTTTTACTTGCCAATGGTCTCATAATGTGGATATTTCCTGGCAGTATGAATATCCTTGAAGGTGGTTATGCCACAATTGACACCTTATTTTATATAGCCCCTTGGGTATTTTTATTTTTGATACCAGCAGTAACCATGCGGCTTTTTGCCGAAGAAAAACGAACAGGAACAATAGAAACGCTGTTTACCAAACCAATAACTAATCTACAAATAATTTTTGCGAAATATTTTGCGGGCTTGTCGCTTGTTATTTTTTCGCTACTGCCAACTCTTATTTACTATTTTACGGTATATTTTTGGCTTGGAGACAATATTATTATTGATGGAAAAACACAACATATTATAGATTCTGGCGGAACTATGGGGGCATATATTGGACTGTTTTTTCTTGCAAGTATCTATGTTGCAATTGGTATTTTTGCATCATCAATAACCGAAAATCAAATAGTTGCTTTTATTATTGCAATGATTATTTCATTTTTCTTTTTCATTGGTTTTGAGTCTATTAGCTCGTTTGCTTTTTGGGGTAGCATAGGCGATATTATTGATTCTATTGGAATTAATAGCCACTATAAATCAATGAGTAGAGGGGTTATTGATACCAAAGATGTGATATATTTTTTGAGTATAATAACTGTTTTTGTGATGATTACAAATCTTAGTTTGCACAAAAGAACCAAAATTCGGAAAAATCATATTATTAGAATTTCGGCAATTTTAGCAATTGTTGTTATGTTAAATATTGTTTCGTCCTTCGTATTTCAACGTTTTGATCTCACTTCTGAAAAAAGATACACACTCTCAGATTACACAAAAACTCAACTTTCGGAAATGGAGCAACAAATTTATGTAACAATTTATTTGGACGGTAGAAAACTACCTGTTTCTTTCAAAAAAATGAAAAACTCTGTTAAAGAATTATTAGACGAATTTAAAATTTATGCCGATGATAATATTGAATATGAGTTTATTAATCCCAATAGTAAAGATAAAAATGAGCAAAAAATATTATCCGAAAGATTTGCCAAACTTGGCATAGTTCCAATTGAAAGTAGTCAAGTAGAAGAAAATGAAGGGCAGGCAACTTTTACAAATATCTTTCCAAGTGCAATCATCACATACACAGCTTATTATCCAGAAAAAGATACGTTAATAACTCGTGATATTGGAATAAATTTATTAAATAACGACCCAAATTTTGAACAAGCAAGTGAAATTAATATCAATAATTCTATTAACACTCTGGAATACAAGTTCATAAACGAAATTAATAAAATCAGCAGGGACGAAAAACCAAATATTGCTTTTGTAGAAGGACACGGAGAGTTACCTGAATTAGAAATAGTTGCACTGCAATCTCGTTTGTCTGAATACTATAAAGTTATGCGTGGAGAAATTAATGGAAAATATGGAATTTTAGATAACTACGAAGCAGTTGTGGTTGCCAAACCAACAAAAGAATTTAACGAAGCCGATAAATTTGTATTAGACCAATATATTATGAATGGAGGCAAAGTTTTATGGCTTGTAGATGGCGTAAATGTAGATATGGATAGTATTCTAAAATATAATAAAACTTTTGCAATGCCTGCAAATACACAACAACTAAACATTGAAGACCAGTTGTTTAAGTATGGAGCAAGAGTAAATACAGACATCTTACAAGATCAATTTTGTTCCACAATTTTACTCAAAGGAATGAGTCAAACTGGCGAAGAAAGAGACCATTGGTATAACTGGTATTACTTCCCCGTTATTATGACAAAGAATAATAATGTTATAAATAAATATATCAATGTATTGAAAACAGAATTTGTAAGTTCAATAGATACGGTTGGAAATAACCCTGAAATAAAAAAGACAATTTTGTTGGCAACGTCAAAAAACACGAATAAAATAGGAGTAAATATGCCTCTTGAAATTACTTTTGATGAAATAAATAAACCAGCCGACCAAAAACTTTTTTCGGCACAAGATATTCCTGTAGCAGTTCTTCTCGAAGGAAATTTCACCTCACTTTACAAAGGTAGGCTAGTTGACAACTACATGGAGAACAGTTCATTATTTAAAGAAAAGAGCAAAGAAACCAAAATGATTATAGTTGCAGACGGTGATATTGCCAAAAATGTAGTAAAATCAAATGGAGAGGTTCAGCCACTTGGTTTTGACAAATATTCGCTCTATACTTTTGATGGAAATGAGGAATTTTTACTCAACTCCCTAAACTACCTTTGCGACGACGAAGGGCTAATGACTATCCGTGCCAGACAATTCAAGTTAAGACTATTGGATAAAGATTTAATAAAAAAACAAAAACTATTTTGGCAAACAATAAATGTAGCTTTACCAATTTTCATAATAATTTTATTCGGAATTTTTATGTTCTTTTATAGAAAAATGAAATACGGAAGAAATTAAGCAAGAGTTTTAAGTCTTTAATTTTTAATTATTTATAAAAAGCAAATAACAATATAAAAAATTGTTGAAAAAAAACAATTATTTATTTATTGAAATTTCTTAAAAAAAGCAACATTTTTTTTGGTA
>JAOZQN010000124.1 GCA_029932195.1 Bacteroidales bacterium
ATTTCTAACAATTTTATTATCACCGATTTAGAAAGTCAGAAACTTCAGTTATTATACTTATGATTCAAATAGTTATTTAATAAAGGAAGAGACACACAATTATATTTCTAATAAACTTTATATTTATACGATAAAATATACAATAGAAAATGAAAATGTATCTAAAATAATACATAATGACTTAGATACTATGTTTTTTTATTATAACGAGGAAGAAAATGGAGGATACAGATACGATAAGCATTTTGGAATAAATTTCTATGGGAGTTTTTCAAAAAATGCAATAACACAAATAGAGCAACATAATACTATTAGAACATACGAGTATACCTATAATTTAAACAATACAGTAAAAAAAATTATTATAGGTAGAGAAACTTTCAATGCTACAACAGAAGAATATGAGATGTTTTTTACAGATATATTATTCACATATTATTAAAATTATTACAATGAAAAAATACATATTTTTAGCAATTATAGTTAATATCACTATTTCTCTTTTTGGGCAAACAATATTAATTGAAGAATCCTTTTTTGATACTCCAGAGGGAGAATGTAATCCTTTTAAGTTAAATAAATATGACCGTTGGCGAGTTTCACATGGTTCACCTGAAAGTGATGGAGGTAATAGCGTTGTTTTTTCCGTAAATGATAATAAATCTGAAGGACTTTTTTATGGAGTAGATTTATATTGTGGACATACTTATGATATAATTTTTTCTGTGAAAAAATATGATGGGGCTGGCAAAGGAGGGTTAAAAGTGTGGAGTGCAAATGGCTTAAAAGAAATAAAAGATACTACTTGTGAATTAGGATATTTACCAAATGGTTTACCTATAACAGAAGAGATAATTTTCATTCCTTATAATGAAATAAATTCACATGGAGGATTAAATGTTTCTATAGAAGACTGGATGCCTTCTACACACTTTAATAGAATTTGGTTTTTTAGTAATATGGAGGACGACTACAGCTTAGATGAAGTAATACTTGATTATGTCAAAGTTGTAGATAACGGAAGTATAGACGTATCACCTCCCACTCCTCCCACTAATATAAGAGCAGAGGTTGATAATAATTATCCTTTTTTACAAAATGCAACAGTTAGTTGGGATGCGAGTATAGATGATTTTTGTAACGTGAAGTATAAAATTAAATGTTGGTCTCCAGATAGCTGGGGTATAACTGAATATAGTCACGAAGACTCTACTTATTATACTAATTATTTATTTGGAAATCTGACTCCTTGCAGAACTTATTATTATGAAATTTATGCTTTTGATGCCTCAAGAAACAAATCGACTACTACTTATGCAAGTTTTACAACCAAACCTTACATGCAAAAAGAGCGTGTTTTGGATAAAGATTATACAAATAAAAAAAGGAAAGTAAAGGAAGCTACTGATGTTATTTATTTAAGACCCGATTTTAAATTTGTAGCAAATGAAGATAATGAATTTTTTATTGCAAGAATTGGTCAATGTGGAAATAACAAACAACTTAAAAAGGACTCTATGAATTTGGATACAACAAAAAATAACATTAACACATATACCAATAGACCAGAAACAAAAATAACTATAACTCCACACGATGACACAGATAACCAAACTCTAAATAACGAGAATATAATTTTTCAGAAACTTTCTATTTCTCCAAACCCTCTCACTAAATCAACTACTATTTCGTATAAACTAACAGAAGCATCTAACTGTCAAATAGAAATTTACGACCTCTACGGGCAATTGCAAAAAACATTAGTAAACCAAAACCAAACTGCAGGCACACACCAAACTTATGCAAATCTTTCGGGCTTGCCCGCAGGCGTGTATATGTGTGTGCTAAAAACCAACAACGGCACTACAACCCAAAAAATAATAAAAACGAATTAGAAAAAATTAAGGCTGTTATTACTTTTTAGTTTCTCCTAGTAGTTAAAAAGTTACAAGTATATTGATTATAACGGATTTTTACGGATTTTTTTACTTTATATTTTATATAATTCATTATAAATAAAGTTATTACAATTTCAACAAAATCCGTTATAATCAGCAAGTATAAAGTTAAAAGTTTGTTCCACTTTTTAAAATGTAATCTACACGTTAGTAAGTGTAGTTCCGACTTACTAAGTGCCGTAGGCACTTAGTAACGTCTATTTAATTCAAGAAATCTTCTCACTTAATTCTAACCATATCATTTCTTTTTCATCTAAGTTATCGTTTATTTGTTCTAATTCTTTTGCTTTTTCTGTAATTTCTTGATGAGACAGTTCTCCTGAACTTAGCAATTTTTCAATCTCTTGTTTTCTTTCTTCTAGTTCTGGAATTTCTTTTTCTAATGTTTCAAATTCTTGTTTTTCTTTGTAGGTTAATTTATTTACTTTTGGCTTTGTTTGTTTTATTTTAGTAGAAGTTGTTTTTTTAACAATATTTTTTTGTGCCTTCTCATCTTCTTTTTTACGAAAATAATAATCGGAATATATTCCAGTAAAATTTTTAATTATTGCATTTCCTTCCAAAACAAAGAGAGTATCAACAACCTTATCCATAAAATATCTGTCGTGCGACACAACTATTAGGCAACCAGCAAAACTTAATAAATAATCTTCTAAAACATTTAGAGTTGCAATATCAAGGTCGTTGGTTGGTTCGTCGAGGATTAGAAAATTTGGATTTTTCATTAAAACAGTCATTAGATAAAGTCGGCGAAGTTCTCCTCCGCTTAATTTTCCAATTCTGTTGTAGTGCATTTTGGTGGGAAATAAAAAATATTCTAAAAATTGTAAAGCACTCAATTGCTTACCATTACCAAGAGTTATAAATTCAGAAATTTCTTTAATAACTTCAATAACTTTTTTATTGGGATCAATATTTAGTCCAGATTGTTTGTAATATCCAAAAACAATAGTTTCTCCAGTTTCAATTCTACCGCTGTCTGCTTCAATTTTTTGAGTAATAATATCTAAAAAAGTAGTTTTTCCCGAACCATTATTTCCTATAATTCCTATTTTTTCGTTAAAAGAAAATTTATAGGAAAAATTATCAATCAGCTTTAAACTACCATAGCTTTTGCTAATATCATAAAGTTCAAGAATTTTTTTGCCCATTCGGCTGGTCTTTATACTCAATTCTAAGTTCTTATCAATAATTTTCCCTTTTGCTTTTTCCTTAATCTTCTCAAAATTTTCAACTCTATATTTTGCTTTTGTCGCTCGTGCTTTTGGCATTCTTCTAACCCAGTCTAATTCGGAGCGATATTGATTTTGAGCTTTTTCAACATTCAAATTATGAAGATGTATTCGTTCTTCTCTTTTTTTGAGAAAATAAGAATAATTACCGTTGTATTTATAAACCGTATTGTTATCTATTTCAATGATTTCATTACATATTCGGTCTAAAAAATATCTGTCGTGAGTAACCATAAGTAAGGTGCTGCGACTTTTTTGCATATACTCTTCCAACCATTCAATTAACTGTAAATCAAGATGGTTGGTGGGTTCGTCAAGTATTAATAAATCTGGTTCGTTAATTAATAGATTTGCAATTGCAAGTCGTTTTTTTTGTCCACCAGAAAGCTCGCCAACTTTTTGCTTCATGTTGCTAATTTTAAGGCGAGTAAGAATTTGTTTTATTTTCTCCTCGTAGTTCCACGCTTTATGAAAATCCATTTTTTCAATAGCTTTTTGCATTTCCATTTCGTCGCCAGATTTTAAGGCTGTTTCGTAGTTTTTAACAATTTCTACAATTTTATTTGACGATTGAAAAACTTGTTCAATAACTGTTTTATTGTTATCCACAACTGGCGATTGTTCTAAATATCCAATTGTGATGTCATTTTTTTGAGTAACCTTTCCAGTATCTGGTGTGTCTTTCCCTGTAAGTATGTTGAGGAGAGTAGTTTTTCCAATACCATTTTTTGCTATAATTGCAACTTTTTGGTCTTTATTTATGCTAAAAGAAATATCTTCAAAAAGAGCTAGGTCTCCAAAAGATTTTGTCAAATTTTCTGCTTGTAAGTAGCTTGTCATATTGTCTTAACCTTGATTTATTTGATGTTAGGATTGTGTTGATTCGTAAGTAAGTGCTTAGTTTTAAGTGTTTAGTTTTTAATTAGCTTTCGCCTGATAATAAATATATTAGAAAATAAAAAAGCATTCTTTATATCTGTTTACTTACTTAGTTGAGCAAATAAAAACGACACTTCTAAATTTCGTATAGTCTTGTATCACAAGCGTCAGCAAAATTATTCAGTCTGTAAATAATCTATTGATAAGCCCACCCCAACCCTCCCAAAGGGCAGGGCTGTTAAGTTCTAATAAGTTTTAAAATCATATCTTAAAAAATAATATCAACCCATGACTTTAGTCGTGGGAAAAATGAAAATAAAATAATCGTTAACCGTTTTAACGGTTTTTTATGAGATGTAATAATTTATGTATTAGTAACTTAATTCAAAATTTCAGAAACCGTTAAAACGGTTGCATTGTTTGTCTATTTTGCTTTCCCACGACTAAAGTCGTGGGTTGATATTAAAAATTATTAGAACTTAACAACCCTGCTCCCAAAGGGAGGGAGTTTTTTTCGTTTTTACCTTTCCCAAAGGGAAAGTAAAGCTCCCTCCCTTTGGGAGGGTTGGGGTGGGCTTATGGATTATCAATGGATTATTTACAGAGTGAAATTATTCATTGTTCATTATTCATTGTTCATTATCAATTACTTACAATGTTTTAAAATATAATTATTTGCTCGGTAGTCTTTATTTTTTATGCTTTTTTGCCAAAACATGCAAGCTGATTCCGTGTCGCCTTGTTCTAATTTAGTGATACCCATTTGTAGATAAATGTCTGTTAGTTTTGGGTTTATGTCAAGAGCTACATTGTAATCTTTTATTGCATAATCGTAGGTTCGTGTTTTTGAATAGGCATTTGCCCGAGCGTAATAATATTTTGCAATTGTATTATTTTTTTCTATTGCCGTATTAAAATATTTTAACGAACCAAGATAATCTTCTGAATTATAATAAATTAGACCACAGTTGTAAAAAACTTCACTGTCGTTATTAAAATATTTGATATAAATAGTTATATCACTTTTTGCTTCGTCGTATTTTTTTAATTTATTTAGAATTAAAGCTCTTTTGTAATAAATTTGAATATTTTTCGGATTTTGTTGAATTGCTGTATTATAATCTTTGTTTGCTTTTTTATATTTTTTAGCTTTACTGTAAGATTTTGCTCTTGCTAATATATAAGGTGTGTGTGTGGATTTTATTTTTACAGCTTTACTGTAGTTTTTTATAGCATCTTTATAATTTTTAACAGCATAAAAAATTTCCCCTTTTATAAAATATGCTTTATGATTATTTTTGTTTTTTCTCAAAACAGCATTTAATTCATCTAATGCTTCAATATATTTTTCTTGATTTTTTAGATAAATAGCTCTATTTATTTTTATTTCAACATTAGAATACCATTCTTTATTCCACAAATTTTGCCATTTTTCAGTATTTTTAATGTTTTCAAAAGCTTTATCTAATTTTATTTCCGATTTTGGAATTTTATCAAATTGGTTTAAATATTTTTTGAGATATAAAATACTACTATCTACATCATTTTTAAGCGAATAACATTTTGCAGCTTCCAGCAATCCTTTTTTAGAATTTATTTTTTCTGCATTTTTAAAATCAGAAATAGCATTATCATATTTTCCCAATTTGTAGTAAATATTTCCACGCTCCACGAAAAGTCCCCCTTTGTCCCCCCAAAAGGGGGAAACAAAAGTCCTCTGATGAGTTTTTAAATCCCCCCCGATGGGGGGACAAAGGGGGGCTATATTATTATAATGTTCAATAGCTTTTTCGTATTGAGAATTTTCTGATGCTACAAGGGCACAAAAATATTCGTGGTATTCTTGTTGTGCAAATATATTGTAGCTTGCAAATAGTATAATTATTAATATTCTAATTGTTCTCATTATTATATTATTTGAGTGTGTAACATATTGGGGGAGTTTGGTTGCAGGTTGCATGTTACAGGTTTCGCAATGCGATTATGACTTATTATAATTGTTTTTTTTGTTTTTCATAAAAAAACAATCATTTTTCTTTCGCTTTGCGAAACTTGCAACCTGTAACTTGTAACACTCCCCCGATATGTTACACACTCATATTATTTTATAATTAAATGTTTTTTCAATATCTTTGTTAAATTAACTTCACTTATTGGTTTTGATAAAAAATCAATGCAGCCAACAAAAAATGCTTCTTCTTTTTCTTCTTGTCTTGTGTAGGCTGTTTGTGCAACTATGGGTAAGTCTGGACAAAGTTCTTTTATCTTTTTTGTTGCTTTAAAACCATTCATCACAGGCATTTTTAAATCCATTAACACAAGATTTATTTTTTTATTTTTTTTACATATTTCTATTGCTTCTTCTCCATTTTTTGCATGTAATATTTTTATCTTGCTGTCTATTGTCTCAATTAATAGGCTTATATACAGGTAGTTTATTTCTTCGTCTTCTGTAATTAGAATTGTTTTTTCAGTTTTATTTGTTGTTCCTTTATTATTAAAACTGTTTTGATGGATAACAGGTTTATACGGAATTGTAACAAAAAATGTAGAACCTTTTCCTTTTACCGATTTTAAAGTAATTTTTCCACCAAGTATCTCTGTGTTTTCTTTTGCTATTGATAAACCAAGACCAAGACCGCCAACTTTTTGCGATAATTCTTTTTCCTCTTGCGAAAAGCGTTTAAATATAATTTCCTGATTTTCAGGTTTTATTCCAATTCCTGTATCTTTTACGAATATTTGCAGAAATGAACCTTCCTCTTTTTCTACAATATTATATCCAAATTCAATAAATCCTTCGTTTGTAAATTTCAGAGCATTTTCAAGTAAATTACTTAGAATTTTATTCAATTTTGTTGGATCTGTTAGAATAATACTTTCTTTATCCGAAAGATTTTTATGTAAATATAGAGGTGTTCCATTTTCTTTTGCTCTTATATCAAAAATTGCAAATGTTTCTATTAATAAGTTGTTTAAGTTAACCTCTTCTTCTATTGCTTTTACCTGTTTTGTCTCAAGTTTAGATATTTCTAAAATATCGTCAATAATTTGCATTAATTGATTTCCACTATTTTGAATTATTTTTATATAATGCTTTCTTTTTTCCTCAGATAAATTTGGTCTTTCCAGAACTTTTGAGAATCCAAGAATTCCATTCATTGGAGTTCGGATTTCATGGGACATATTGTTTATAAATTCTGTTTTTAATCTGTCGCTCTCTTCTGCCTTTTCTTTGGCTTTTATTAGTTCTCTATTTTGCCTTTTTAATTCTAATTTTGCTTTCTTACTTTCGGTAATATCTCTACCAACAATTAGAATATCATTAATATCCTTATCTGTAATAATAGGTATAGAACTTATTTCCAGTGGAATAATATTTGAGTTTTTGCTAATAAAATCTATCTCATAATTAAAAAGGCTAAGATCCAATTCTTCTCGCTTTTTTCTTCTTGATAATACTTCATTCGTAAATTTCTCTGAAAAAAAATCAGAAATATTCATATTTATTACTTCTTTATTAGAATGTTCAGAAAGTTTTATTCCTGCTTTATTCATATATTTTATTTTTCCATTCAAATCTTGGACAACAATAATGTCTGTTGATGTTTCTGAAAGAAGTCGGTATTTTTCTTTGCTTCTTTCTAAATTAATAATAGATGTTTTAAGTGCTTCATTTTGAGATGTATATTCTTCATTTAGTGATGCGTATTCTTCGTTTTGTTTTTGTAATTTTAGCTCAGCCTTGTGTCGTTTGTGTAAACTATTGACTATTTTTCTGTGTCCAAAAGTAAAAACAATAAGTCCTACAAGCCAAATTATAACAAAAGTAAATATACTTCGTTTTTTGTGTTTTAAGGCACGTTCCAATATTGGTTTCATAGGTATTGAAATACCAACCCCACCACGAACATCACCTACTTTGTATCCTTGATGAGAATGACATTTTAAGCATGTTTGATTTATCATAATTGGTTGCATTAATCGCAAATATGGCTCACCATTAATATCTGAAAGATTATTTATTTCTTTTACTCCCTCCTCAAATTGATTTAAAGCATTGAGTTCCCATTCGTCAGGTTTATTTTCTGGTCTTAATAATTTTTTACTGGTAATATGTCCTATAATTCCGTAGTATTCAGCAAAATATTCATTAAGTTGTCTTATCATATATGCAGGGTTCATCAATGTTAATTTTACTCCCGATGGAGTTTCAATATCTCTTTCGAGAATATGTGAAAGGGCTGGATGCGGCTGTGTTAGACTATCAATCGGAACATAGACTCCTCCATGAGAAGCTGCCCAAAAACGTATTGCCTGATCTTTATTAAAATTTGCACGAGCTTCTATTTGTGCAGCATTTTTAATCTCTTCTTTTATTTTATAAAATTCAAAAATTAATAATGAAACAATTAGTAAAGTCCAACCAAAAATTGCAATTAAATAATATTTAATGTATTTATTTTTCATAAAAGGATCATTTTTTTTTGATTTCAGTTTATAAAGTAATAAAGTTAAAAGTTTATAAAGTTAAAAGTTCATCTCATTATAACGTTTTTTATTGAAATTATAAATCATTGATTTCTATTTGTTTCATGTTTTTATAATATATTTATCGGATTGAATAGACGTTACTAAGTGCCTACGGCACGTTAGTAACGTGTAGATTACATCTTCAACAAAAAACGTTATAATCAGAACAAATAAAAACGACACTTCTATATTTTATATATCCCTGTATTTCAGATGTCTGCAAAATTATTCATTGTTCATTATCAATTATTCATTGTTCATTATTAATTATTCATTACTTACTTATAAGTTTTTATGGAGAACCAACTTCTTCTTTACTGTAAATATGAATAAATCCAGAAATTACTCTTGATTCTAAACCAGTTAGACGGTATTCATAAACATCACAAATATAGTAATAGACTCCATCGCTAACTAATTGTTGTGTTTGTATATTTTTTCCGTCCCAATTTAGGTCTGAGTCTTCTGTTTGAAAAACAAGGTTTCCCCAACGGTTATATATTTTCATATCTACCTTCTCCACAAATTTGTAAGGATAAGGGTGATAGAGGTCGTTTACACCATCTCCGTTAGGCGTGAAAATATTTGGTAAATCATAGTAAGAGCAATTATCTATACAAACTGTCTCTTCGCAAACACTCTCATTACCAGCAGAATCTACTGCACTAACTTTGTAACAAGCCGCAAGCGTAGTTTCGGGATAATGATAATATGAAAAAACAGTTGGGTCGTCAATTGTTTCAATAAGTTCAAACTCGCCGTCTAATCGGTTTGTGTAATAAATTTTAAATTTATCCAAACTTTCGTAGCAGCTGTCTGCCGAGAAGCTCCAACTAAGCCTATTTCGCATGTCATCACACTGGCTAACAACTTCTGGTGTAGGACAACACGGAGGAATTGTATCAATTGGCACACCACATGCGATTTGCGAAAAATTTATTATTGGGTCGGGCAAACTGTCGGCTGAGTAGTAGTTTATGCTTTTTACTTTGTAACAGTATTCTTCGCCATTTTTTAAGTTTTTATCAACATAAATATTTATTTCAGAAGTTCCTATTGAATCAAACTCAGAGGTTTCATTATTTAATTTATAAACAACATAGCTTTCATTTTCCCAAGGGACGTTTTCTTCTACTTTTAAAGTAAGCTGTTGATTTGATGCACTTAAAGATAAGAATGGTGAAGACGCATAAGTTGGTTCTCCCACTTCGTTCCACGTATTGTTATCTTCGTCGTAGTTTGTGAAAATTAATTTATAAATAGAAGGATTGTCTTTTGTATTAATAGAAGTGTCTATGTATGAAGTGTTATCAAGTCCCAAAACATTAATAGGACCTTCATAAAAAGTTCCATACAAATCTCTGGAATAATATAAAATATATTTAAAAGGAGGTTTTATAATGGTAGTATCCAAATTTATAGGTTTTCTCCATTGCAAATGGATTGCACCCTCTTCTGTATCGGTTGTGGAAACAGTGTTTTTAAGAAAAATGGGAGCACCTTCGGCAAGCTCCACACATTCAATTTCGGAAGTTACGCCTTCAATGGTATTGTTAAAAATGGTAACTATTCGGTAGCAATAATAAAAACCGAGTGCGAGACCGTCTCCATTTTCGTTATCTAGAAAAGTAGTATCTGTGCGACTATTTGTTGTTCCAATAAGTTCGTATTCCCACGATTCAGGTATTCCTGTTTCGCATTCTGCTGGTTGGTTTGAGTCAGAAATTTTTTTGCGATATATTTTATATCCCGTTGTATTTGAACAACGATTTTGCAACCATTGCACAAGAATTGAAGAGTTACTTGGTTCTAAATCTATGATTTCAGTAGCTGGACCAATAACGGTTATATTTGTGGTGCTATAATCTGTAAGTTGTGTTTCGGGGTGGTCGTCTTGGGCTTTAAATATTACATTATAAGGCTGCGTTCTGATATTGGAACAACAAGTTTGCCATATAAAATTTGTTGTAATAGTTCCCAAACCAGTAACTGTGTCCATAAGTTCGGCAGGGCAATTGTTTAATTCAAAAACACCTCCCGAAGTTGAGAGTGTAACAAAATCGTTATCTTCATCAGTTGCCGTAATTTCAAATTCTATAAGAGAGTCGGCAACAACACATATTTCCGCAGGACTATCAACCACAGGTGGGTTGTTGTCAGCATCTTCCACTTCTATTTGAATATCTCTAATTATGCTACTAATTTTTATTCCGTTTCGCCATTCTTCTATTTCCATTGCTACATTATAAATTCCAATTTGTGTAGGGGCGTTCCACACTAGGTCGCCAGTTATTTCATTTACAGTAATATCCGTGCTTGCAGGAGGAAGTTGGAAACCTATAATTTCTTCGCCTCCATCGTATCTGCAAATTGCCATTTTATAAGAAATACTATCTCCATCAATATCAAAAGCTCCTGGATTGTGTTTAAATACTTGTCCCAGAGATGCTTTATCTATTGGATAGTTATATAAAACGGGTGTATTGTTTATCCCCACAAAAGGGCTTATTTTTAAAACAGTGCTTAGAGCAAAAACTGTATTTACAGAGTTTGGAATATTCAAAACTCCTTCATTACGGTTAGGGTCTTCCATAACTATTTGATATATACCTGCTCCTGGATATGTATGATAACCAACATAGGTGTTTTTATAATATTGATTTGCTAATGTAATTTTTTCTATTCGAGGTATTTGATACATTGTATTGTCTCCCCATTGCACTTCCAAACTGTCTCTATCTGCGAGAGACTCGGTGTGGGTGAATACGTATATTGTTATTTTATAGGTGTTTCCTGCCACGTGTTCGTAAACAATTTCGCCAGCCCTATTGTGAGTGGCAAAAATATGGAAACTTGATAATAATAATATGACTAATAGAATATATGATTTTTTCATGTTTTTTTTAGATTTGGGGACTCCTAAAAATTCAAATCTCTGCATTACTTAAAATATTAAAAATTCTCATTTACAAGAGTAAACTCAAATATTAAATATTTTAAAAGCCTTGATATTTGAATTTTTAGGAGTCCCCATTATTTATTCACAAATAAACCGCTAATTTACAAAAAAAAATCTATTTTTGTGAAAAAAAAATTGAAAGATGAAAATAACTGTAAATAATATTAAAATAGAAAATAAGTTTATATGTGCTTATGACTTAAATTATGGGCAACTACAACGCTGGGAGAATTATCCAGAAAACTTATTTGTGGGCACTCCGACAAGTGTATCTTTGCCAAAATCAAGGCGGACACCAATTTTACAACCACAATGAGCATGTCTCATTGCACTCGTTGTAAATGAGGATTTTAAAATTTGTATCCAACGCCGAGTTTGGCTAAAAGATGCTTGTCGGAGGGGACTCAAAGTTGAAAGCTAAAAGAATATATTTAAAAAGATATTTTTTTATTACAGCCAAGTTTTGGTGGTAATAATGATTAAATTAAACAAATTAACTTTATAACTCACAACTCCTGAATTATTTGAGAATTATTTAGACTAATTTACTACCTTCTTTGTAATATAAAAAATACCCAGAAAAATTATTCTAATACATTGAAAAACAAAATAAAATGTATTTTTTCATAAATTTAATTGTATTCTCCCTAATAATTTGTAAGATTATAAAAATACTATCATTATTTTAATACTCAGTAAAAAGCTTATTATTAAAACATTATACTAACATATCCTATTTTTATACAAACAAAAACAACTAAATTATAAAAAAAAAGTAATAATAATTTGACTTTTAAATAAAAAAACAATACTTTTGTAGCCTAAATTTTTATCAATTATTTTTTTAACTATATTAAATTATTTTACTATGAATATTACAGCTAAAATCCACGAATTAAGAGAGCAAAAAGAATGGTCTGTTGCAAAACTTGCAAGAAAATCAGATATTCCTACAGTTAGTTTAAGAGTAATGCTCTCACGAGAAGACAACAACAGTTTTAATGTAAAATCGCTAATAAAAATAGCAAAAGTTCTTGGCGTATCAGTTTCTTACCTAACGCAAAGCGACGATGGAAACAATACTCCAAAAATAACAATGCAACAAAAAGAAGAGTTGTTATCGGTAGTAAACGAAGCAGTAGGCAAATATTTCAATATCTTAGATAGCGAAAAACAAGAAAATGCTGAGTAATAGAAGTCTTAAAAATTGTTGAATTGCTTAATTAATGTGCGTCTATAAAGTAAGAATTGTTAAATTGTTTTATTGCTAAATTGTTACTTTACAGCAGATAATTTTGAGTCCACTCCGAGAAGTGTATTTTTGCCAAAATCAAGGCGGATACCAATTTTACAACCACAATGAGCATGTCTCATTGCACTCGTTGTAAATGAGGATTTTAAAATTTGTATCCAACGCCGAGTTTGGCTAAAAGATGCTTGTAGGAGGGGACTCAATATTACAATTTTAGGCGTTTTTCATATTAACCAAAAGTAGTTTACACTTTTTTTATTTGTTTATAAAA
>JAOZQN010000700.1 GCA_029932195.1 Bacteroidales bacterium
AACTCAGTAGAGACGTTGCATGCAACGTCTTCAGTAATATTTTATCCTGCAATAATTATGATGAGACGTTGCATGCAACGTCTCTACAAGTAATCGTATAAAATATATAAAATTATTATTGTTTTGATTATCAATATTATAATTAAATATACAGATTAATATTCCATCACAATATTTGACTGTAGACCGTAAAAAATTATTAAATAACTCAACTTTTCATAAGTTACAAAATTTTTGAAAAGGGTTTTTATAAATATGTAATTAATTGATAATATGTGTTTTTACTAAGAGGAAAATACGAAATATAAATTTAAAATATAAATTTCATTATTTTTTTTTATTTTTTTTATTAATTTTATTAATTTTACAAAAAATTTATAATTGTATAGTTTATAAATTATAACGTTAAAAGTTGGATTTTGATTAATACCTAAAACTTTAAACTTTATAACTTTAAACTTTATTTTAACTTTAAAATCTTAATATGATGAAAAAAACAATTATTTCCATTTTAGTAATACTAATAACTTTTAGTTTTGTTAATGCACAAGAAGACACTAACACAGTTGTAGTAGAAGGACAAGAAGCAGAGATGGCTTACAACAAAGGTTTACAGCATTTTTCTGCAAACGAATATGAAAAAGCCATAACAGAATTTAGTAATGCAATAAAAGCAAACGACAAATTTGAAAAAGCCTACTATAATAGAGGCAGTGTCCGGTTAGAGAAAAAAGATTATATTGGAGCAATAACCGATTTTAGTAAAGCCATAGAAATAAACCCTTCTATGAAAAAAGCTTTTTTTAGTAGAGGATATGCAAAAATTAATGTCCAAAAATATGACGAAGCAATTTTGGATTTTGTTACAGCTGCTGAACATGGATATGCAGAAGCAAATGTGTATTACTATAAAGGTGTTGCACAATTTCAATTAGAGAACTATGAGGCTGCCGAAATTAGTTTTACACAAGCTATTGATATCAACAAAGAATATGTGTATGCCTACAACGACAGAGGTAGCACTTACCGAAAGTTGAAAAGAAATCAAAAAGCACTTGACGATTATAACACAGCAATTTCGTTGGAAGACAAATTTGCATTTATTTTCAATAACAGAGGAAGTCTAAAAAGACAAATGGAAGACTACGAAGGTGCAGTAAAAGATTATGATGCAGCATTGGCATTAGACGACAGCTACGTTATTGCATATAATAATAGAGGACGTGCAAAATTCAAATTAGAAGACTATGAAGGAGCTATTGCCGACTTCCAAAAAGCTATTGAACTCGATAAAACTTACGCCTACGCTTACAATAATCTTGGAACAGCAAAAATGAAAATTGAAGATTTCAAAGGAGCAATAAGAGCATTTGACCAGGCTATTGATATTAATGAAGACTATGGGTTTGCATACGTAAACAGAGGTAGTGCAAAAGAAATGTTGAGAGATTTTGCAGGAGCTTGTAGAGACTGGAAACGTGGAGTAGAACTTGGCGTAAAATCAGCAGAAGTTTATTTAGAATCTTGTAATTAGACTGTTAGATTGTTGGATTGTTGGATTGCTAAATTGATAGTTGCTAAATTGTTGAAAATTGTTGGCTTGTTAGAAGAATAACAGTATAACAAATTATACGAGCAAAAATTTAACAATCTAACAATTTTAACAATCTAACAATTTTTAACAATCCAATAATTTTATAAAATGATTAATTACGAAAAATTCACACTCAAAAATGGTCTAAAAGTAATAGTCCATAAAGACGAAACCACTCCAATTGTAGCTTTTAATTTAATTTACAATATTGGAGCAAAAGATGAAAAACCAGAAAAAACAGGTTTTGCACACCTTTTTGAGCATCTTATGTTCGAAGGTTCGGTAAATATACCAAACTACGACTCGCCTTTGCAAATAGTTAGCGGAACGAATAACGCATTCACTAACAACGATTTTACTAACTATTACATAACTCTCCCAAAAGAAAATATAGAAACAGCTTTTTGGTTAGAATCTGATAGAATGTTGCAACTCGCTTTTTCTGAAAAAAAATTAAAAATTCAGAAAAATGTTGTGATAGAGGAATATAAGGAACGATACTTAAATCAGCCTTATGGCAACGATATGTTGCTTTTACGAGAACTTGCCTACAAAATTCATCCATACAGATGGTCAACTATTGGCAAAACCACACAACATATTGAAGATGCTAACCTGCAAGATGTTAAAGATTTTTTCTATAAATATTATGCTCCCAATAATGCAATTCTTTCCATTGCTGGAAATGTTGAAATGGAGGATATTAAGAAATTATCAGAAAAATGGTTTGCTCCAATAGAACGGCGAGATGTTCCCGAAAAAAATATCCCGCAAGAGCCAAAACAAACGCAAGAAAGACGACTAACAGTAAAAGAAGACGTGCCTTTTGATGCAATTTATATCGCCTTCCCTTATTTTGATAGATTGCACAAAAAATACTACGCATCTGACTTATTATCAGATGTTTTGGCAAATGGAGACTCTGCAAGATTTTATCAGAATTTAGTTAAAAAAAATAACATTTTCACAGATATAGACGCATATATAACAGGAAGTATTGATAAAGGTTTATTTGTTATTGAAGGAAAACCAACAGAAAAAACTTCTATGGAGATGGCTGAAAAAGAAATATGGAAAGAATTGGAAATTATTAAAAATGAACTTGTTAAAGACTACGAACTTCAAAAAGTGAAAAATAATATTGAATCTACAATAGAATTTTCCAAAACCAGTATCTTGAACAAAGCAATGACTTTGGGATACTACGAACTGCTTGGAAATGTGGATTTAATAAACAACGAGCAAGAAAAATATAACAACGTAACACAAGAAACAATTAAAGATGTTGCAAATGATATTTTCCAAAAAACAAATTGCTCAACACTTTATTATTTAAGTTCCTAAGCTGGAAAAGTTTTGAAGTTTTGAAATTATGAAGTTTTGAATAATATTATGCC
>JAOZQN010000701.1 GCA_029932195.1 Bacteroidales bacterium
AAATAAAAACTTGTAAAATAAAGACTAAAGATGCTCCGAAACTTCAGTTAATAATCAATAAATATTAAAAAAATGAAAAAAAAATGGATAGTAACTATTCTTTTTATAGGTTTAGTTTTGATAAGTTTTAATAGCTTCTCTCAAAAAGAAGAGTTAAAAATCGGTTGTATAGCATTTTACAATTTAGAAAATTTGTTTGACACAATAATAGACCCAGATACAACTAAAATTTTACAAGACGATTTTACTCCTTTTAGTGCTAAAAGATGGGACTCGGAGAAGTATAATAAAAAACTTTTAAATATGTCTGATGTAATTTCACAAATTGGAACAGAGTTTGTTCCTACAGGACCAGCAGTGCTTGGTGTTTCAGAAATAGAAAACAGAAAAGTTTTAGAAGACCTTATTAATACACCAAAATTAAAGCCATTAAACTACAAAATTGTTCATTTTGACTCACCAGACCGAAGGGGAATTGATGTTGGTTTAATTTATCAACCAAAATATTTTACGGTAACAAATAGCAAAGCAATTTATGTAGATGTGTCTGAAACAGGTGGTTATACACGAGATATTTTACTTGTTTCTGGAGTTTTTGATGGCGAGGTAATGCACTTTATGGTAAATCACTGGTCGTCGAGACGAGGTGGTGAAGAACGAAGTGCTCCACGAAGAATAAAGGCTGCAACTACTGCAAGGCATCACATCGATTCTATCTTAAAAGAAGACCCAAATGCAAAAATAATTTTAATGGGAGACCTTAATGACAATCCTACAGACGAGAGTGTAAGAAAACATCTTGGCACTGCAGGAAAATTAAAGAAGGTGAAAAATGGAAAAATGTTTAACCCGATGGAAGCTTATTATAAAAAAGGAATTGGAACAGGTGCATACAGAGATACTTGGCATTTATTTGATCAATTAATTTTAACAGAAAATTTACTCGGTGATGATTATAGCTCTTATAAATTACATAAAGCTTTAATCTATAATAAGCCATTTATGATAAATAATTCAGGGCGATTTGAAGGCTATCCTTTCAGAGGATTCGTTGGTGATACTTTTCAGGGAGGATACAGCGACCATTTACCCGTTTATTTATTTTTAGTGAAAAATAAATAAAAATTAACAAATTTTAAATTTATTTTTATACCTTTGTTTTTTAATATGTATAATAATTCTAAAATTACTTTTTATGGAATTAGATAAAGATTTTATGGGGTCGGTATTGTCTGTATATGACGAGCTGATTGAAAATGGAATATCCATTGTTTATATTGGGAAATTTGACCAAAAAGTAGTAACTTTTTTCCCCGCTCTGTTAGAAGCACAAATGGAAGCAGATAGTGAAAATAAGAAAATAAAAAAACGAGTTTTTCATACTTTAGTAGAAATTTTACAAAATCTACAAAGACACTCTGATTCAATAACACAATACAATGTTAAAAAAAGTAGTGGTGTTTTTATGATCGGAAAAAAAGATGCAATATATTATATTATTACGTCAAATAAAGTAATTAGTGAAACAATTCCTTCGCTTGTAAAAGCAATAGAAACGGTTAATAATTGCACTGTAGAAGAGCTACGAGAAATGTATAAAAAACAACTCCGAGACGGTAGCCTCTCCAAAAAAGGAGGAGCAGGACTCGGACTAATAGATATTGCCAGAAAAACAGAGGAAAAATTGGACTATCTATTTATTCCTATTGATAATAATCTTAATTATTTTGTTCTAAAAGCAGAAATAGACACAAGAAAAATGCAATAAGTCATTATAAAAAAAACATTATAAATATAATTTAAAAAAAAAGGTTGAAAAAATTTGACTTTTAAAAAATAATACTTTATCTTTGTGTGTAGTAAAGAACGGTTGTTCAGCCTTGGATTTCAGATCCTATGGTGATGGCAACCGTTTTTATTTTATTTACATTTATCATCTATACAATAAAAATAACAAAAACCATCCATAATTTCTCTTATTACAATATATGAATTTTCATTTTTAATTTTTACTTGGAAGTAATGATATTGTTTTACCATATGATTTTCTTTGTTCTCATCTGCAGATTTTACATATTCTGATTTTTTTATTAAATCAACAATATTAAAAAGAGCTTGATTTTTTTCTAATTCAAACTTGTGATACTTGGAAATAGCTTTTTTTATACCACGTTTTGTGAAATTAATTTTAATTTTTCCAATTTTAACCTCTTTTTTTATTTCTATTTTTGAAATTAAATTCTCTTCTGAAAACTTTAGTATTGCTTTTCTAATTTGTTTCTTATTCATAATTATTTCGTTGTGAAAAAAATATTTTATCTCCACAATTTTCTAAGTGTCGATTAAAAATTTAAGGTAGAATTTCAATGTTTTTTCGGTTATTTTTTAATGAAATTTTATTTTGCAAAGGTAAAATGTTATTTTTAATAAAAAAGTTTTTCTGAACATTTTTTTTTATAATTATCTGATTGATAGATAACTATAGCTTCAGAAGAATCAACTTTATAAGAATCAACTCCAGAAGAATCAACTTTAGAATAGATAACTTTTGAAAAATCAACTCCAGAAAAATCAACTCCAGAAAAATTAACTTTAGAAGAATCAACTTTAGAAAAATCAACTCCAGAAGAATCAACTTTAGAAGAATCAACTCCAGAAAAAAACAACTTTAGAATAAGTAGCTTTAGAATAATCAACTCCAGAAAAAATCAACTTTAGAATAATCAACTCCAGAAAAAAATAACTTTAGAAAAGTATTTTAACTATAATTTGTTTTTGGAAAAAAAAAACTTACTTTTGTAATGTCGATTAAAAATTTGAGGCAGAAGAGAACAATAATGTCTTTATCTGTTATCAAAAAAGTATAGTCTGATGATATTCTAAAAATCATCAGACTTTTTTGTGAAAAAATTGTTTTTTACATATAAATATACTAAAGTTTCGGAGTTGATAAAAAGATGTAAATCAATGTTTTATTTTTT
>JAOZQN010000125.1 GCA_029932195.1 Bacteroidales bacterium
AATAAGACAGTTACAGTGATGTCCATTTTTTTATCACTGATTTTAGAGGTCTGAAAATACAAAATTTGACAGCTATTCACAACCTTACGGCTTCCATGTTCTGTCTTGTAGTAACTGAAAATAAATACAAAAATACAAAATTTGACAGCTATTCACAACCAGCATAATCTTCGCTAAACAAATTCTTAGACTGAAAATAAATACAAAAATACAAAATTTGACAGCTATTCACAACTGTTTTACAAGAAAATATCCCTCAACACCAACTGAAAATAAATACAAAAATACAAAATTTGACAGCTATTCACAACTTTTAAGCTCGTTCTTATCATAATCAGGTTACTGAAAATAAATACAAAAATACAAAATTTGACAGCTATTCACAACTCTACATTATCGCCTTCTCTTATCTTTTTTACTGAAAATAAATACAAAAATACAAAATTTGACAGCTATTCACAACTGTTTGATAAAATTACAGCAAATAAATCCTACTGAAAATAAATACAAAAATACAAAATTTGACAGCTATTCACAACTGTAAATATATATCAAATCTCATTATAAATACTGAAAATAAATACAAAAATACAAAATTTGACAGCTATTCACAACTCTTTGCCTTTTTTATTTATTTCTGTTTTTACTGAAAATAAATACAAAAATACAAAATTTGACAGCTATTCACAACTGTCCTATTCGCATTTGTCTGTCAATTGCCACTGAAAATAAATACAAAAATACAAAATTTGACAGCTATTCACAACTGTGCCTTTCGTTGATTTACAGACATCTCAACTGAAAATAAATACAAAAATACAAAATTTGACAGCTATTCACAACAATAAAGATTAAAACTTTTATTTAATTCTACTTCACAAAACTATAATGCATTAAAAACAAACCAGAAGGACTGAGACACAACAAAAGACAACAGCTGTTAGTTGTTTTGTAAACATTACTTAACAACACAAAATAAAGCCTTTATTTATTACAATTAGAAAAAAACTTTAATTTTAAGTTTTAACATATATTGACTATCTTTGGCAATTACAATGTATTTTTGTTGCAATCTAATATCTAAAAAGCTAAAACATGAAAACAAAAAAAATCATCCTTATCATCTTAATCATGCAAATCATGGTACAAACTTATGCCCAAAACATAACAACAGATACCACACTAGCAAACAAACATTTTGAAACCGCAGAAGAATATTATAATAACAAAACCTACGATACAGCTGCTACATATTTTGAAAAATCAGCAGTTCTATACAAACAGCATGATTTGTGGGGATATTATTTTGCAAGTGAAAGAAGGCGAGCGATGAGTGTTAATAAGTATCAAAATATTGATACTGCTATAATCATTATCAAAACAGCCTTGAATTCTACTCTTAAACATATTGATGAAAATGACATTAATATAGCAAGAGCGTACAATAGCCTGGGTTATAGATACAGTATTAAATCAGAAAACGACATAGCTCTGGAATATTACTTTAAAAGCCTAAAAGTCTTCAAAGAACTTTTTGGAGAAAAACATAAAGATGTAGCTCTAAATTACATGAATATTGGAGTTACTTATTCAGACAAAGCAGAATACGACAAAGCATTAGAATATGCTTTTAAAAGTATAGAAATATATATCGAACTTTTGGGTGAAACACATATTAGAGTTGCAAATTTATACAATAATATTGGGCTTGTTTACAAAAAAAAATCCGAATACAACAAAGCTTTGGAATATCATTTTTTAGCTTTAGAAATAATGAAAAAGCTTTATGGAGAAAAACATGCTGAAATAGCTATGACCTACAATAATATAGGAGTTGTTTATAAAAATAAAGCAGAAAACGACAAAGCACTAGAATATCATTTAAAAGCATTAGAAATAAGGAAAGAATTGCTTGGCGAAAATCATTCTTATGTTGCTATGTCTTATAATAATATCGGAATAGTTTATAAAAATAAAGGAGAATTTGATTTGGCATTAGAATATCATTTTAAAGCCTTAGAAGTAAGAAAAGGCTTAGCTAAGCAAGAACACAATAAGGCAAAGTCATATAACAATATTGGAATTGTGTATAAAAATAAAGGCGAATATGATAAAGCCTTGGAATATCTTAATAAAGCAATAGAAATAAAAACAACTTTGCTCGGGCACAAACACTTATCTGTGGCAAGCTCCTACATAGGTATCGGGCAAGTTTATTTTAAAAAAAAGGAATACGACACAGCACTGGAGTGTTGTTTTAAAAGTTTAGAAATTTATAAAGAAATTCTTGGTAAAAAGCATGCTTCTGTAGCTAATTCTTATAATAGCATAGGTATTATATATAAAAATAAATTAGAATACAACAAAGCGTTATTTTATTGCCAACAAGCTATAGTAGCAAATTTCAGAGATTATAATGATACAACAGATATTACAAAAATACCAGTTATGAAAAATTATATTAACTATATAGATATATTAGACGGCTTGCAAACCAAAGCCGAAATTTTTTCTGGCGACTTCCAAATATCAGACACCTTAAAGACCTCTGACAAATACAAAATTGCATTAAAACACTACCAAGCAGCAGATACATTAATTTCACAAGTTCGTAAAAATATTTCAACAAAATCGGATAAACTCGCACTTGGCGAAACAGCAAGCGAAATATACAAAGGAGCTGTAAACGTCTGCATAGACCTGTCAGGTTTTGAAAACCTGTCAAATCTGAACTACAAAGAACAGGCATTCTATTTTTCCGAAAAAAACAAATCCTCTGTTCTACTTGAAGCACTTGCTGGTTCCGAAGCTCTTGAATATGCAGGAATACCTGATACTTTATTACAAACAGAACACAAATTAAGTATTGATATTGCAAACTACAAAAACCTAAAAAACAACGAAGATAATGATTCTATTGCCAATGTATGGGCTGGCAGACTATTTAATGCAAATCGCTCATACGACAGTTTAATAACTGTTTTTGAAACAAACTATCCAGAATATTATAATCTTAAATATAACAACTCACCTGCTACTGTTGAGCAAGTTGCTAATTTGATGGACAAAAAAACTGCTATGTTAAGTTATTTTATTGGCGACAGCACAATCACAATATTTGCAATAAGTGGCAAAAAATCTTCTCAAAAGTTAAAGGAGGAACGTTTTGTAGTTTGCCAAGTTACAAAGCCCGACAGCTTAGATGAATGGATAAGTAATTACCGTTTTGTTCTTTCTGAAACAGATTTGTTTGCAGAGGAAATTTTTGATGGAACACATTACAGTGTTGATGAGTATAAAGAACTTGCTTTTAAGTTACACAATTTGCTATTCCCGCTAGAAATAAAAGAATTCTTAAAAGGAGGGCTATTTTATAATATTGAGAACCTAATAATTATCCCAGACGGACAACTTGCCACATTACCTTTTGAATCCTTACTAACAGAAAAATACAATGCTGAATGGACTGACTGGAAAAACAAAGTATATTTTGCAGAAATGCCATATTTAATAAAAGATTATGCAGTAAGTTATAGCTACTCTGCGACACTATTCCAACAAACCTTCTCAAAAGAAAAAACTACAAGCCCAGAATTTAGTGAATTAGACGACTGGCTTGCTCTTGCTCCTGTTTTTGATGGAGTAAATTCAAGCTCTCGTTTAAGAGATGGAAATAGTGTTGGTTCTTTACCTGGCACAGAAATGGAAGTTAAAACAATTTCCAATTTATTTGAAAAACAAAATAGAAAAACTAAAATAAACTTGTTTAACGATGCCAACGAAGCCTATGTAAAATCAGAAGAGTTACAAAACTACAAAATACTACACTTTGCCACTCATGGTTTTGTAAATACAGAAAAACCCGAACTATCAGGAATTATACTTGCACAAGACACAACTATTGCTTTTGAGAGTTATGAAAACATCTATGGTAACATAGCCCAACAGAACGATGGTATTCTTTACCAATCAGAAATTTATAACTTAGAGTTAAATGCAGATTTAATTGTGCTTTCAGCTTGCGAAACAGGGCTTGGTAAAATAGCAAGCGGCGAAGGAGTAATTGGTTTAACCAGAGCTTTACTTTATGCTGGCACAGATAATATTGTAGTTTCGCTTTGGTCGGTCTCCGATGCCAGCACTGCAGAATTAATGATAGATTTTTACAAAAACATATTGAACAAAAAACCCACAAGGTTTCAAAAACCTTGTGGGTTTAATAAACCGCTACGAGAAGCAAAACTCAAAATGATTGAAGAGGGCAAATATGCCCACCCATATTTTTGGTCTCCTTTTATCTTGATTGGAGAATAATAATCAATTACAAATTAATAATTGGCTACCGCCTGAAAATAAATAAAATAGAATTGAGTCCGCTCCGATAAGTGTATTTTTGCCAAAATCAAGGCGGATATAAATTTCAGAACCGGAGTTTACTACTGTAAATGAGGATTTTAAAATTTGTATCCAACGCAGAGTTTGGCTAAAAGACGCTTTTCGGAGTGGACTCATAATTTCTATGTGGTAGCCAATTCGTAATTTATAGTTTAGGGCACTCCTAAAAACCCCAAGTGCCTAACGGCATGTTATACAAAATCATTAAAATACTCATTTACAGAAGTAAACTCAAACTTTAATAATTTTGAAAGCCTTGATTTTTGAGTTTTTAGGAATGCCCTCTATATTTTTATTGCAGATAATTCAAAATTAACTGTATCTAATATTACAAATCCATTTTGTCGTTTACCTCTTGCTATTGCTGGGCAATTAATAATTTGAGTTTTTATTTTAAGTTTTATTTTTTTATAATCTTTATGAACAAATTTTTTAGGATACCTTAGAGTAAAACCTCCTGTGTGCCAATGTCCTGTAAGGCTAAATAGACAATTATTGTTTGTCATAAAATTAAAATGTTGCAAATAATCTTCCTTTTGGGAAGGAAATTGTTTTGAAACACCCGAAATATCAGGAAAAATAGAATGAGAGAATAAATAATTTATCTTGTCAATTTCCATAATTTCATATTGAGGGATAGCTTTCATAAAATCCATATTTTCGGGAGACAGTTCGGGATCGTCTTCCTCTTGGTATAGCCAAACTTTATTTTTGGAAATAACTTGCTGTTCTTTATAAGATAAATCATACCAATTTTTAGGATAATTATTTTTTGCAAAAAAGTCTGGAAATCGGCGAGCTATGTATAAATCGTGGTTTCCTACAATAGATAGTTTGCAATTGGTTCTTATTAAATCAATACATTCATTTGCATTTTTGGTAGTCTCATAATCGTAGAATAAATTTGCAAAGCCAACAACATCTCCCAAAAAGAATATTTCGTCGCATTTATTTTGTTCTATTAATTGCAGAGCTTTTTTTAGGCTAACCACATCTTCGTGTATATCTGATATTATTGCTATTTTCATTCTAAAAAAAATAAAAAGTCATTTATCTTTGCAGACAAATGACTTGTATTTGATATAAATAAAATTTAATCCCCTAAATTTTTAAGTGATTACGCAAAAAAATAAAAAAGGTTGCAATTATCTTGCTTTTTTTCAAATATTTTATCATCATTAATTTTAGAAGAGAAAAATATACTTGCTGTGAAAATAATTATGAGTATTTGTGTTAGAGTTTAAAATCATTTTAAACTCTAACAATCAAATTATTGTGAGCAAAATGTATTAATAAATAACTATTTTTTTTACAATATTTTTATCATTTGCAGAAAAGTGTATATAGTAAAATCCCGACTATAAATTTAACTCTTCTATATTAATTTTTTCAACATATTTTCCCGCAGGTTGATTATTTATTTCTGAAATTGTGGCAATATGTTTTCCTGAAATATCAAATAATTTTATGCTAATATTAGAAGACTTTCTTAATTTATAAGAAAAATTAGCTTCTGTTGTTAATGGATTAGGATATATTTTTTCTGCATAAATATTATTTGCTTCTTTTTCGGGAACATTGCTTTCTTGCTCAATAATGGCAGTATAAATACTTAAACCCGAGTCATCTAACCGTGTCCAAATTGGACGAATAACTCCATTATGGGCAGAAATATTGGTATAATCGCCAAAAAAGGCACCTGAATTAGGTGAAAAAGGAGTTTCACTTATTTTTATATTTTCAAAATTTTCGCCACCGTCTTTGGAAACCGCCATATAAACATCGGTATAATTATTATCGTAGTTTCTTCTGTCGTAAAAAACACAGTATAAATAGCCCGAAGTTTGGTCTATTGTAAGCCAAGTAAAAAACTGCTGTTTGCCAGCAGGGTCGTCATTTATGCGTTTTGGTTCTGTCCATGCTTCTCCTTTATTATCAGAACTTACAAGCCAAACATCTGTGTCGTCTGTGCCATTTCGTTGGTCTGTCCAATTAATATAAATCCGTCCATTGTTCGCCAAACCGCTTGTGTCGCAAACTGTTACTGGCAAACCATTACATCTACTAATTCCTGGAATATCGTAAGCCCAGCCATCAGGAAAATTGGTAACAAAAATATCTTGGTCAAGCCAGGTTTCGCCATTGTCGGTAGATTTGTCGAACATAATTGCGAGTTCTCCGTTTGTTTTTCGTCCTGCCCAAGCCACGTATATTTCGCCGTTTGTTCCCACTGTTGGAACTGCTCCTTCAACGGTTTCATCATCGTCTATGCAGTCGCCAGCAGTTTGCGAAAGCCTGATTGCCTCCGACCAAGTTTCACCAGCATCTTCCGATTTTGAAAATAATATAAAACTACTATCTGCTTCTGATGAACTACCATAACTATCAAACTCTGTCCATGTTACATAAATATTATTGTTTGCTCTGTCCACAGTTGCCCATTCTTTGTCCTGAGCTTTTGTGCCGTTCAATCCCATAAAAGTTCCGTTATTCCAGCTCGCTCCGTTATCGGTAGATTTTTGGCACACAATTCTATCTATCCAATTTCCTTCATCTGGATATGATAAGTGCAAATAGTAAAAATTCTCTTCATTATCTATAATTAGTCTCTGGACGGAAATAGGTAATAAGCAATCATACAGTGTGTTATCTTGTTAAATTGGTTTGAATGTTTTGTATTTTACAAACTTATAGCATTGTCTGTTTTTTTTACACCGTGATTATCAGTGTTTTATCTTTTTTTGTTTTTAAACATTCAAATTGATTTAGCCTTGTATTTATTTGATATATAAATTGTTATCTATTTCCGTCCAGACACTAATTAAACAAGGGTCTCCCCAAACACCATAAGTAGAAGTAGGATCGACTTTTGTCCAACTGTAACCTGCATCGGAAGAGTAATAAGTTTTATCTGTATTCACACTTGCCAAAATAATATCCGTATTGTATGGATTTACTAAAATAGCTGGTTCATTTGGACTGTCGGTGTTAGTTATTAAGATATTCTCGTGCTGTGCAAAAGAAATATTTATAATAAAAAGAAATAAAATAGTTGTTAATGTTTTCATTTTTTTGAAGTGTTAAAAGTTTTTGAGTTGAAAGTTTTTGAGTTATCCTGTTTTTGAGTTATCGTGTTATCAAGTTTTTGAGTTATCAAGTTCTTGGGTTATCCTGTTTTTGAATTATCAAGTTAAAGCTTGTAATTTTATGATTATTAAATATTTAGAAAGTTAAAAACTTTTTTGTAAAAAATCAAATTTTTAACACCTCCTTGCTAAAAATCTTCCTTCCTCAAACCTAAAAAACCTCCAACCTAAAATCCTCCTTCCTCCAACCTAAAACCCTCCAACCTAAAAAACCTCCCTTCTAAACTTCTTTCCAAATTATTTTTTTTCCAAAACCTAATCTATTGTCTGTTAGTTTGGCAAAAGAGATTTTTATTGTCCACATTGTAGTTAGTTTTAGCACTGCATAGGGATATTTTAACAAATATCGTTTTTTGCATTTTTTCAATAAATTATCTTTTGCCTCTATCATTGTTCCATTTATTTGCAAACCCTGAATTTTACCTACAGTTTTGGTTTCTAAAACTATAGAAACTCCAACAGAACTGTTTTGCTCAACGTCTTTAATATGTTTTGTAGTTTTGTCGGAAGTGCAAACAAGCATATTTTCTTCTGGCAAATAAATATAGAAACAGTTAGAAACGTAAGGTTTACCGTCCACCGATGTAGCCAAAGTTAAAACATGATGCTCTTTAATAAAATCAATTATTTTTTTATCCATTTTAATTTTTGTTGTTAAAATTTTTATTTTTCACAAAAATAAATAAAAAAAATCATACTTTTTATATTTTTTAAATAAATTTGCAAAATGAAATAGTTAAATTGCTGAATTGTTTTATTGTTAGATTCTTAAACTACTTGTTTCTATTATTCTATCAATAAAATAATCCAGCAATAAAACAATTTAGCAATCCAGCAATAAAAACAAACCATGAAAAAATATACAATTTTAACAATTAATCCAGGTTCTACTTCTACAAAAATAGGTGTTTTTGAGAACGAAGATTTACTTTTTGAGCATACAGTTCGTCATAATTCTAATATAATAGAAAAATATGGCACAGTTTGGGATCAATATACTTTTAGAAAAAAAGAAATTGTAGAAATCCTGCAAAAGAATAATTTTGACCTCAAAAAATTAGACGCAGTTGTAGGACGTGGAGGTTTGGTAAGACCCATTCCGAGTGGCATTTATGCCGTAGATGAAGAAATGATTCAAGATGCTCGCATTGGCTATCAGGGGCAACATGCCTCCAATTTGGGTTGTGTGATAGCATACAGCATTGGTTGGGAGTTCAACTTGCCTTCATATATTGTTGACCCACCAGCAGTAGATGATTTTGAGCCACTTGCACGAGTTTCGGGATACGCTGGAATTGAACGTTCAAGCCTTATTCATGCTCTTAATATTTTTGCAACGGCAAGGAATTATGCAAAATCAATTAAAAAGGAATTTACTGATTTGAACCTAATTGTTGCACATCTTGGAGGCGGAATTAGTGTTGCTGCAATAAAAAACGGCAAAGCAATTAATTCTAATAACGGCATAGATGAAGGACCATTTACTCCCGAAAGAAGTGGACGACTTCCTTTGATGAAGTTTATAAAAATGTGTAAATCAGATAAATATACTGAGGCTGAACTAAAAAAGATTGTTGCAGGAAAAGGTGGTTTGGTTTCTTATTTTAATACAAATAAAGCTCATGAGGTGGAGAAGATGGCAAAATCTGGCTCGCCAAAGTTCAAGTTAGTTTATGAAGCAATGGCATATCAAATTGCAGAAGAGATAGGGGCAAGAGCAACAAATTTGAAAGGAAAAGTAGATGCAATAATTTTAACAGGAGGAATTGCTCATTCCAAAATGCTTACCAATTTTGTAAAGGAAAGAGTAGAACATATATCAAAATTTAAAGTAATACCCGGAGAACTTGAATTAGAAGCACTTGCAGCAGGAGGAATTAGAGCTTTAAATGGAGAAGAATTAGTGAAAAAATATCAATCAAAAACTCAAAAAATAGGTATTTTTTATTGGGAAAGTATTGAAGTTTATGTTCGGGCAATTAATTATGTGGAAGATAAATTTAGAGAAAAAGGTTATATTTTTAGAAAAGAAGAAAATGACATTAAATTTATATATGCAAATGCAAAATCAAGTGAAGAAAATGCACGTATTTTATTGGAAGAATTTGTAGAACAGGGAGTTGAAATGATATTTGCTATTGGGACTTTATCCAGCGTTTTAGCTGTCCAATATTTACAAGAAAGCAATATACCAATTATTTGCACAGGACTTTACGACAAGGATATTGTTGATAAACGAAAAAATATTTATGCAAGTTGTTATGGCGTTTCGGTTAGAGAGCAATTGGAAAACACAGTTTTAAAATGCTGTGATACCAAAAAAAAACTTGGAATAACATATCGTATAGACGAGATACAATCAAACACAGAGCAAGATGAGTTAAAAGAATATTGTAAAAGTAACAAAATAGAATGTGTTAGTTATGACATCCAAGACCATGAAAGTTATGTGCAAGCGGCAAAATTCTTTGAGTCCGAACAAGTAGATTGGGTATTTCTTGGGTCAGACAGAATTGTAGCAACAGCAAGCACAAAACAATTAGAGCCGATTACAAATAAATTTCCAACAATCTGTGCCTTTGGCGATACGGTAACACATGGTGGTTTGGTTTCGTATCATGTTTCGTGGAAAGAGATTAGCCAATATGCCGGAGATATTGGACTTAAATTATTAAATAACATGGAAATAAATGATGTAGATAATTCTAATAGAGAAAGAATAATTTATGTAAATAAAGAAAAGGCAGAAAAATATAATATTGCTAAAAAAATAAACAAACTTAAAAATTTTAAATTTGTTTAACCATATCATTACATAAAACGCCGCAAGGTTTTGCAAACGCTTGCGGGTTTTGTTACATGTAAGAATATTGAAAAAAACGACTTTATGGACGCACACTAATTAAAACTCAAAACTTAACACCTCTTCATTACCTATTTTGAAAAAGCCAACATTATTACACGCCCTTGTTCCTATTATAGTATTGATATTTTTGCTATCGCTCAATGTTTTATTTTGGGGAGATGATACTCTTTCAGGTTCAAACCAAATGGCATTGTTGTTTGCCGCAGGAGTAGCTGTTATTGTTAGCCTCATGTTAGGTGTGAAATGGGCAAAAATAAAAGAAAATATTGTAAAAACAATTGGTTCATCAATGCCTTCTATTTTGATACTTTTACTAATTGGTGCGTTATCAGGAACTTGGTTGATTAGTGGAATTGTTCCTGCATTAGTTTATTATGGATTAGAAATTTTGCAACCAAATATTTTCTTATTTGCCGCAGTAGTTATCAGTGGTTTAGTATCTTTGGCAACTGGTAGTTCGTGGTCCACTATTGCTACAATTGGAATTGCCTTGCTCGGAATTGGTGATGCAATGGGTATAAATCAGGCAATTGTTGCAGGAGCAGTAATTTCAGGAGCTTATTTTGGCGATAAAATGTCGCCACTTTCCGACACCACAAATCTTGCCCCCGCAATGGCTGGCACAGACCTATTTACTCACATCAGATATATGACCTACACAACTGGTCCTACAATGCTCATTACTCTAATTATTTTTCTGATAATTGGTTTTACCTACAATTTTGAGCCAGGAGCAACAAACGTAAACGATGTGCAGTTGGCAATAAAAAATACATTTAACCTTAACCCATTAATATTTCTTGTTCCCGTAATTTTAATTATCATTATTATAAAAAAAATGCCACCAATTCCGGCTTTAATGATAGGAAGTTTGCTTGGAGGCGTTGCAGCAGTTATTTTTCAGCCACAACTAATTGGACAACTATCTGGAATAGAAGGAAATTATGCCAAACAATCTTATATGACCGTCCTACAATCTATGTATGGCGATACGGTTATTGATACTGGGAATGAAGCTATTAGCAAATTATTTAAGTCCGGAGGTATGTCTGGTATGTTGCTTACAGTTTGGCTAATAATTTCGGCAATGGTTTTTGGAGGAGTAATGGAATCAAGTGGTCTGCTCAAACGGATTACTCAAACGATAATAAAATATGCTAATTCTACAGGCTCGCTTGTGGGAGCAACGGCTGTTACTTGTATCTTTTTTAATATTACAGCTTCCGACCAATATATTTCTATTGTAGTGCCAGGAAAAATGTATGCAAAAACATTCAAAGACAAAAACTTAAAACCTGAAGTTTTAAGCCGAACTTTGGAAGATGCAGGAACAGTTACTTCCGTTCTTGTGCCTTGGAACACAGGAGGTGCTACGCAATCACGAGTTCTTGGAGTGGCAACTCTTGATTATTTACCATACGCTTTTTTTAATTATCTTAGCCCAATAGTTACGGTATTAGTTGCCTACCTAAACATAAAGATAAGAAGGATAAAGAAAAAATAATTGTTATAATTTGGAATTATCAGAAAAAATGACTAGCTTTGTAACCCGCACACTCACAATGATTGGTTATATCGCCAACAACAACAACATAACTAAAACCCAGACATGAAAAAAATAATTATTTTAACATTATTGACAGCGATTTTTTCAACAACAATTTATGCACAAGAAATATTAAATTTGAATTGCATAAATACTGCTACACAAAAAATTGCAAAAAACGAAATCCATAAAATAGTAAATTTCACAAACGAAAATGAAAAAATACTCGTTTTACCTTTTTATTCAAAAAATGATATTTTTACAGAAGTTAGTATTTCTATTACAACCGAATTAACAAACGCCTTGCAACAAGAAATACAAAAAACAAATAAAAACCTCACTTTTTTCTATCCAGATGAGTATAATAAACAGGGAAATAAAGTTTTACAAAAATATCATTTAACACGGACAGAAAATGTAAACCAATACTGGAAAGGAATAATAGAACGCTTTAATCCCGATTATTATTTGGAAGGTTACTATTTTATAGAAAAACAACAAGACGGAAAATATTTTATAACACTCAAAAATATCTATCTAAAACCCAACGATTTAAACAATGAAACAGGTTTGAAAAAACTATCATTAAACGAAATAAGGATAGAAATAACAAACCAAGACGAAATTAATACCTTAAACAAAACAGAAAATAAAAATACTTTTATATTTTTGCAAATAGAAGAAACCATTTTTGACCAAACAACGCAAACAATTAAACGAGAATTAAGAACACAAATAAATAAAGCAGGTTTTACTGTTGAGAGTTTACAAGAAAATGCGACTTACAAAATAACAATACAAGCCACAACACGAGAACATAACAATTCCTACGGAACTTTTTTCAGCTATGCCGATGCTTATGTAGAAATTATTAACACAAAAACAAATAAAACAATTTTACAAAAAGATTATACAGAAAAAGGCGGTAGCACAGTATCTTATAACGATGCAGGACAAAAAGCATTTAAAAACATTGCAAATAAAATATCTGACGAAATAATAAATAAAATTACTGAAGTTTCTGACTTTCTAAATCGGTGATAATAAAATTGTTAGAAATA
>JAOZQN010000702.1 GCA_029932195.1 Bacteroidales bacterium
TATTACTTTTTGATAATAAGTTTTATTTTCTTTATCTTCTGATTTTATTGGACTATTCGTATTAGAAAAAGCACTTATTATTGGAGCATCATATTCATCTACAAGTATTAGAACTTTTTTGTTAAAATGTTTTGCTAAATAGCTCGCCAAATTTATTAAACTTTCTTCAAATTTAGTTTCTGATGCTGTTTCTAAAATTATGCTTTCAAAGTATTGTTTTTCATCATTTTCTAACTTATCTGATTTTAATAAATATCTATGTTGTTTATATATTTTTGAGAGAAGAATTTTAAATTTTTCCAAAAATTTAGTCCAGTCTCTTTCTTTTACTTTTTTTAACGAAATATTAATTACTGGATATTTATTTTGATGTTCTTTACAAAAATCTTTTTCATTTGCTATTTCAAATTCTGTAAATAGTTTTGAACTGTCAGGTTTTTGAATATCAAAAAAATGTTCAATCATTGACAAATTCAATGTTTTGCCAAATCTTTTAGGGCGAGGCATTAACATAGTATAATTACCGTTATCAAAAAACTCTTTTATCAGCATTGTTTTATCCACAAAATAGCCGTTGTCTTCTATTATTGTTTTAAAATCGGAACTGCCTTTTCTGATTACTTTTTTTTGTTTCATTTTGGCTATGATTATTTTTTGTAAAGATATGTTTTTTTTGTATTTATACAGAAAATTAGCCTTCTTATAATTCGATTATAAGAAGGCTACAAGTTTTGTAAGCACTGAAGCAAAATTATTTGTATATTTAGTTTGTTATAATTGTGTGATTTTCAGGCGGTAGCCAACTATACATTATACATTTAAAATTAAACACTTGCTTATTATTCTCTGTTATGGACTAAATTAGTAATAATATCATAATTCACATCTCTATAAGAAGTGGAATCAGAAGTTAAACTATTATCAAAATAAGTTGTATCATGTCTAATAGATTGAAGTGCCTGCACACGATCTGTAAAGCTATCATCTGGATCATAAGATGTATGATAATTTCCATATTTAAAATATTTTTCTCCTTCTGTTGGTTCTGCGTTTGTATGTAATTCATTTTGTGTAACATCTCCCATTTCTGTTTGATTTTCAGGAGTAGAAAGAACATAAGGTTTATTATCTTCGGTAAAGTAATTTCCGTAATATTCAATAATAGCATCTGTTACAGGATTTGCATTATCATTGAAGAGCATATTGGTTAGAGTTTCGGTTGTTGTTATTGTAACTCCATTGTTTACAAATAAATTTTCTTCTGCTGCCGAAAGTTCAAAAATAACTGTTACACTTCCTGTAATATTTGCAATTTCTAAATTATTAACAAATGTTACGTATTGTTGTGTGCTACTTACTGTTGTATTAATTTCGACATCAACAGAATTTTGTGGAATATCTTTTACTGATTTCAGCTCTTCAATTCCTGTTTCTATTGGGTTGTAATAAATAGCATCGTTTTCGTTAAAAACATAATAAATAGAATCGGCAGTAGTAGAATGATTAAAAATAACTGCTCCTTCTTCCATAATTACATTTTGTCCACCGTTTGCATTCCACACTTCGCAGGAGTCATAAAGTGCTTCAAAAGCAATATCGTCAATTACAATATCTTTGGTTGTTGGAATAAAAAAGTTATTCTCTGTTTCTTCTTCTGTTGTAACTGCTGTTTTTTGGCAAGATGTAATGCCTACAATACTTACTATTAAAATTGCAAGTAAGATAAAATTTGTAATTTTGTTCATAATTTAAAAATTTAATTGGTTCGTGAAAAATTGATTCTGTGATTTTGTTTTTTGCGTTGCGTATATCGTGAACTTCTTGGTTTCGTTTTTTTTTTAACCGCACTATGTTTATTTAAGAGTAAAATGTAAATTTTTCCACACCCAAAGCACAATTCTTGCACAAAAAAAAATGAAATCCAAGAAAATGATATGTGCTTTATTGTCCTGTTTATCAATTAATTCCAAAGTCAATTTGATAACTTTCTAATGTTTTAAGATAATTAATTTGATATTTACTTAATCCTGTCAATTTAATTACTTCGTTGTCTGAATAACCATTTTGTAACATAGAAAAAGCAATTCGTTTTTTCTCTGTTTCAATACCTGTTTCAATACCTTCATATTTACCTTCTCTTTTTAATTTCATTGCTGTTGAAACAAATATTTCACCTGCGTTTGTTGATATTGTTCTCATTTTGTTTACGTATTTTTCGGTGTCAATTCCTGTTGCATAAAATAAATATGAAACTATGCTTTCAAAAAATAGTTCACCTTGTTCGGTTTGTAATAATTGATTTAATCCTGCAAATATTTTATTAATTTCTTGTAATATTTTCTGTTCGTCAAAAATGTTTTTCATTACAAGAATACCTATTTGTAATTGCAAGTTGTTGAATAGTTTTATAATTTTGTCATCGGTATAATCCGATGTATCAATTAGTTGATAATCAAATTTTGGAATAAATTTTTCTAAAACATTGTCTATTCCATTAAAATATTCAGTAAATGGTCTGTTATTCCATTTTTCTTTGCCGTGATAAAAAATTATAGGAATTACAGGTGTTAAATCTTTTTTCTGTTTTATCTGCAATTCCCAAATTTTTAGCATATATCCCAAAAGTTGTAAATGTGGAAAACTTACTGGGTAGCTTTTGTGTTCAAAAAGTAAAGCAATTTTAATATCTGTATCTTTGCCATATTTACAGTTATAAACTACGTCTGAAAAATTTGTTCGTAACTTACTATCAATATAGTCAGTTTTGTCTATTTCTAATGTTTTCAAATTTAACTTCTGCACGAGTTCTTTCGGAAATGTTTTTGCTACAAACTCGCTTACTTCTTCTTTTTTGGAAAACAGAACATTGAAAAATCTATCGTGTGAATTAATGATTTTTTTGTTCATAATTTTTATTTGTTAATTACTGAAGTTTCTGACTTTCTAAATCGGTGATAATAAAATTGTTAGAAAT
>JAOZQN010000126.1 GCA_029932195.1 Bacteroidales bacterium
ATTAGTTGTTGGTTACGCAAGGCGATGTAAATCTGTAATCAACTAAGAACTAACCAACAACAACTAATAACCAACAACGACCAACTAACAACCAACAACCAACAACCAACAACCAACCAACAACTAATAACCAACAACTAATAACCAACAACCAACAACTAACAACCAACTAAAAAACAAATAAAATGGATAGATGTGGATTTAATTTTTTTACAGGATTAATTGCAGGAGCTTTAACAGGAGCAGCTACAATGTTATTATTAGCACCAAAGTCGGGGGCAGAAACAAGAGCAGACATCAAAAATAAATATGGTGAACTAAATGAAAAAACTAAAGCTGAATTTGAAAAAATGAAAGTTAAAGTTGAAGAGTTGAGCCAAAAAGGAAAAGAAAAATGTGTGGAAGCTAAAGAAAAATGTGTGGAAGCAAAAGAAAAAGGAAAGGCAAAATTAGAATCAATTAAAGAAAAAGGCATGAAACAAGCCAACGAAATGGGAGAAGACCTAAAAAGTGTTAATAAGATAGAAAAAAAATAAATTTTAGGCAAATTAAAATTAATAATTATCCAATTTAAGGCAGTTATTTTAATTTCTAACAATTCAATAAATGCGTGAATATAAGTATATTTAAGTATTTATTGAAGAAGTTAGAAATTAAAAGAACAAGTTAAATGGTTAATTATTATTTTTAATTTGCCTTATAAGTAATTGAGGCGTTTTTCAAGAGTGTCAAGTTTAAGGCTTTTTTGAAACTTTATGATTGAAGTTTACTTCTGTAAATGAGTATTTTAAAATTTCAAAAGTAACATGTCGTTAGGTATTTGGCACTCGTGAAAAAACACCCCGAAAATTTCTTTTTTTAACCTAATTAATTCATGAACTTTTTATTACAATGACAAAACGCACATCATTATTGACAATCCTCAATTTTTATTTTTTCTAAATAGCTCGCTATTTTTTCAAATATAAAACTTTGTGGTTGCCAATACTGACCACCTTTTTTCCTTTTATAACTAAAAGTTCATGAATTAATCAGGTTAAAATAATGACGTAGTTTCAAGCGAAAGCTAATTAAAAAACAAACACTTACTTAAAATTATGGCAAACAAAATAACAAATTATTTTATAGGGTTTCTTGCAGGTGTAGCAACTGGAGGAACATTAGGTCTGTTTTTTTTCTTAAATAGAGATAAAAAAAAATGCCCGCAAGTCTCTAAAAAAGAGATTGAAGAAGGTCTAGAGCAGCCTCCACAGGAGAAGAAAAAATATAGCTTTTTTAATAATTTTATAGTTAAAAATGCTCTCGCAACTATTTCCGCAGTAACAGAAAAGGCTTCTGAAAAAAGAAAATACAATAAAGAAACGAATAAAAAGAAATAAAAATTAATTGAACTTTTATGTTTCTTTGCCAACGGACAATATTTCAATGAAAAATAGAAGATGGAAACGATAAAAAAAAAAAAATACAAATTAATTTAGATAATAGGCAGCGCAAGTGGTTGATTGTCATAGGTAGTGTTATCCTATTTTTTATCAGCTTACAAGTTGTGTTTTTGTATTTTTCTGGACCCATTTTAAAAAGTTATATTGAAAAAAGAGTTGTAAAAAAAACTAATGGTCTTTACGAGCTTAAATTTGATGCGATAAAAGTGAATCTTATCAAAAGAAGTTTTGTATTGACTGATTTTCAATTCATTCCAGATACTGTGCTTTACAATGAAATGTGCAGTAAGGAGGATTACAAAAAGACCGTTTTTGAGCTAAAAATGGATACTTTCCAGATAAAAAATGTGAGTATTTATAGCTTATTAAGACGAAAAAGAAATCTTAGTGTTAATGGTATTTTTATGGTTTCGCCAGAAATAACCGTTATTGCTCACCCTAAAAATAGAAATCCCAAAGAAAAACTCAAAAAAGATAAAAAAAGCCTTCCCAAAACTTATATTGCAATAAAAGAGAACATTCTACCACAAGTTTTTGAGCATTTTCATTCATTTAAAGTGAATAAGATAGAACTTAAAAATGGAAAATTTGGATTTTTAAAACACAAAAATGACGAAAATAAAGAGACGTTTTCTGCTAGCAATATTTCTATAATTTTTAATAATATATATATTGACAAGGATAATTTTGCTGAAAACGACTTATTTACAGAAGATATAGAAATAAAAATAGCAGACTACTCGCTATACATGAAAGATGGAGTTCATAGTTTGAAGTCTAAAAATTTATATATTTCTACACAGCAAAAAATAATTAGACTTAATGATATTAAGCTATCTCCAAATAATTTAAAAGGTCTTGATACTTTGAATAAAAATATCTATTCTGTAAATATTACTGAAATAGAATTTAATAATTCTGATTTTGCTGAAGTTTATTTTGATAAAAAATTAGATTTAACAAGTGCCAAAATTCTTGGTATGAACATAAATTTTTATAAGCAGAAGAAAGGTGAAAAAATAAAACGAGAGAAATTACACCGAGATTCAATTAGTCAAAAAATTGATTTACAGGAGCTTCTGAAAGGAAACATAGATGATATAGCCATTGATACAATTTTTTTAACTTCAGGAAACTTAAATCTTTTTGATAATATAAAAAGCATAGAGTCAAACACTTCTATTAAAAATATAGACCTAGTGTTATTTAATTTTGAAGTAGATTCTACCTCTATTTCCGATACTACAAAAATTTTATATGCCGATGATATTTATATGAATATTGCTGGTTTTGATATGAAAATGAAAGACTCAATTCATTCATTATCAGTGGAACAGTTACTTGTACATACCAAAAAAGATGCGATATTAGCGAGGCATATTGTTATGCAACCGAACTTAGATAAAAAATATTTTACTGTATCTAAATCTAAGGGACTTAATAATATTTCTATTCCTGGACTAAAATTTAAGGAAATAGATATTCATAAGTATGTGAATTTTAGCATATTAGAAATTGGAAATATAGAAATAAGCAAACCTCAAATTAATATAAAAACTTTTGGAAAAAAGCAAAAAAAAGAAAAGAATTCTGATGTTATAAAATTGGTTAGTAGTTATTTAGATGGAGTTTATGTAGATAAGATAAATCTTGATAATGGTTATTTTTCTTATGAAAATAAAACTCAAAAAAAGCGAACTACAACTTCTGGGAGGATAGATTTTTCTTTACATAATTTTTCACTAGACCCTGATAATCTTGATTTTACAAAATTTTTCTTTGCCAATAATTTAGAAATATTATTTACTGATTATAAATTTAGTGTAGATGGAGATATTCATGAGTTAAATGTTGATACACTTGAAATATCTACCTTAAAATCAGCTATTACACTCAAAGGTTTTAGTTTTAAACCAAATATTAAAGAAAATTTTGCTTCAATAATGAGAAGTAATAATAAATCGATAAAAATTAATTTTACTATTCCAGAACTTGTTATAAGTGAAAATAATATTCACAAGGCAATAGTTAATAATGAGCTAAATATTAGTATTATAGATATTTTTTCTCCTAATTTAAAAGTAACTTCTTATCCAAATATAAAAGCAAAAAAAGTTAAGAAAAATTATATATTAGAAGCAAAACAAAATGCAATTTCGGAACTAAAAAGTAAAAAAATATTAAATGGAATAATTATTAAGGTTGTAAATTTAGGTAATAACGATTCTCTTAACTTAGAAAATAAAAAAACAGCAGTAAACAACATAAATAATTTTGCAATAGAAACTATTGAAAAACTGTTTGTTAAAGTAAATGATATTAGCCTTGAAGACAGTTTGTATCAACCAATTGATAGTATAAAAAATATTGCAATTTACAATATTTATTTAATTTCAAATAATAGACTTTCAAATGAAGAGATTGATAGTATAGAGTATTCTTCAAAAACCATAATATCAGTAATTAAGCGAGAGGTGGAAGAGGTTAAGTTTGATAAAAAAGAAATTTTTGCAAAAATCGGAAGTTTTCTGAATATCATTGATATTGATACTTTTAGAGTTCATGATGGAAATTTTGCTTTTTTCCAACAACAAAATAAAAATACAAAGGAAATTTTTGAAAATAAACTATCGTTAAATCTTATAGATTTTTATTTTAACTATGATTCTTTAGAGCAAACTGCCAGTAGATTTTTATTTTCCAAAGATATTGAACTTAATTTGAAAAATTACAAATTTAATCTTAAAGATGATGTGCATAGCATTGTTATTAAGGATATTAATATTTCTACTTTAAATTCTAAAATTGAACTTGATAATATAATTTTAAGCCCTGATACTTCAAAAGCAAATTATAAAAAAATATCAAATTTAATGTATGCCTATATCCCAAAATCTACAATATCTGATTTTGACTTAATAAAATTTTACGACAAACAAACACTTGACATTGAGTGTTTTAAAGCGTTAAAGCCAAGGATATTTATTGTGCAACAAGGCGAAAGAGATTCTACTAAGTTAAAAAAAGAATTAAAAGACCTTTTACTTCCAAGAGACATAAAAAAAATATCTATTAAAAAATTTGAACTTGATTCGGGAATAATAAAAATATCTAAGAAAATAGGAAAAATAGAACATACTTTTTTGAAAACAGAATTTAAAATCTCACTTTATAATTTTGCAATAGACTCTGTTTTAAATCTTAATAAGAAACCGTTTTTTATTCCAGTAGAAAATATAGATTTAAAACTAAACAACCTAAAATTCAAATTATCAGATAGTTTGCATATTCTTTATATCAAAAATCTTAGTGTTGCTACAATAGGAGGCAAAATTTTATTAAAAGATATAAAAATATCACACGACCATCTTAATAATAAATATGAAAGCCTTAAAAAGTCTGGAAAATCTACTTTGTTAGATATAAAAATTCCAAATATAGAAATTGAAGGAGCAGATTTAGATAAAATAAAGATAGATAAACAGTTAATTGCCGAAAATGTAAATATTAAATCTCCTATTATTGATATTGAAATCTTAAATAGTCTAAAAAAGACTAAAAAAAACAAACCTAAATTTCATTTAGACAGTTTAGACTTATATAAATATATATCTAAAAACTTCTATAAAATAGCCTGTTCAAATTTTAGTGCAGATAATATTTCTATAAATACAAGAACTCATAGAAATGCAGAAATTGACACCTTTGATATAAAAAGGTTATCGTTAAATATTACTAATTTATTGATAGATTCTACGGCAAAAGAGACTAAGTTTTTATATAGCGATGATATAACAGCTAATTTACAGGATTTTTCATTACCAGTTAAAAAATTAGTTTCAGAATTGAATGTAGGAAATATTACACTTTCTACTTCTCAGAAAAAAATAACTTTAGATATAGTTGCTTTAAAACCAACATGTTTAAAAGAAGAGTTTGTAGAAAAGTTAAATAAGAGATTTATTGTTTTTGATAAAAAAGATGATAGATATTTAGAAAAAATAAAAGATGCAACAGCTTTAGATATTACTGCACAAAAAATAGAAATTAAAGAAATAGATTTATTAGAGTTAATAAATTATAATAAAATAATAGCAAAATTTGTAATAATAAACGGTATGGAATTACTGACTTACAAAGACTTAAATTTTGCACATGATTACAGTGCTAAAAAAAGTCGTTTTTTGGATTTTATTTTAAGCAAAAATGTTCCATATTTGAAAATTGATATTCTAACAATTCGTAATTCATATATTGGTTATGAGCAATTGTCTAAAGGAGCAAAAGCTCCTGGAAATATCTATCTCACAGACTTTAACGGAACAATTACAAATATAACAAATGACTCTGCAAGAATAGCCGATGGGCTAAAAACCAAAGTAAGTGCAACAGCAGAACTTATGGGAAAAGGAACACTTACTGCACATGTTACTTATTTTTTAAATAGCCCTAATAAATATTTTGAAATGGAGGGTAGTCTTGTAAATGCAGATTTAATTTTATTAAATGAATTTCTTGCAGATGCTATGAATGTGGAAGTTACAGATGGGAAAGTAGATAGTTTATATTTTAAATTTCAGGGAACAGATAGTGTAGCAAAAGGTTTTGTAAAGATGAGATATAAAAACGTAAAAGCATATTATCTTAAAAAAGAAGATGAGAACGGCATAAGAAAAAGATATAAAATTATATCAAAATTAGGAAATGCACTTTTTATTCGAAATAACAATCCAAGAATGGGCGTGTTTGTGAGAGGAAGAATTGGATATTTTCACGATTGGTCGTATGGCGAAGTGAAATTTTGGTTGGGAGCTTTATTCTCCGGAATGCAATCCACAATAACATACGAGGGATTGAATAGCAGAAAAATTCACCGACAAAGCAGACGACAAATAAAACAACAAAAACGTGAAGACAAAAAAAATGGAAATACTAACAAAGACAAAAATAAATTTAATATATTTTTAAACGAATTTTAACCTTGATTATTCATGATTTTCATGATTAACTTGATTATGATTTACTTAGGTGCACTCCTATAAACCCAAAGTGCCTAACGGCATGTTATACAAAATTATTAAAATACTCATTTACAAGAGTAAACTCAAACTTTAATAATTTTGAAAGCCTTGATTTTTGAGTTTTTAGGAGCACTCTTAGGAATAATTACAAAATAACTCTTTTTTTTATAAAAAAATAAATCAATGAAAATAGACCAAATAATTAGCAATGCAATTATAGAAGACATCGCCGATGGCGACCATACCACACTTTCGTGCATACCTGCAACTGCAATGGGAAAAACGGAACTTCTTGTTAAAGAAGAAGGAATTTTGGCAGGAGTAGAAGTAGCAAAAAAAGTTTTTAGCCAAATTGATAAGGACTTAAAATTAGAGATTTACATCAATGATGGCGAAAAAATAAAAGTCGGAGATATTGTTTTTCACGTATCGGGGAAGGTGCAGTCAATTTTGCAGGCAGAACGACTTGTATTAAATATTATGCAACGAATGAGCGGAATTGCTACGCAAACAAATTTATATGCTGAACGTATCAAAGACTTAAAAACCAAAGTGTTAGATACAAGAAAAACAACTCCAGGAATACGAATTTTGGAGAAAATGGCAGTTAAAATTGGTGGCGGAGAAAATCATAGAATGGGACTTTACGATATGATTATGCTCAAAGACAATCATATAGATTTTGCAGGAGGAATAAAACAAGCCATAGAATCTACAAATAAATATTTGAAGGAAAAAAATAAAGACCTTAAAATAGAAATTGAAGTTCGTGATTTTGAGGAACTTAATCAAGTTTTGGAAACTGGAAATGTGGATAGAATTATGCTTGATAATTTTACTCCCGAAGAAACTATAAAAGCGGTAAAACTTATTGCAGGAAAATACGAAACAGAATCTTCTGGAGGTATAACAATCAATGATTTAAGAAGTTATGCCGAGTGTGGAGTAGATTTTATTTCCATAGGAGCATTAACTCATCAAATAAAAAGTCTCGATTTAAGTATGAATGCTATTTAAAATAAAAATTGTTTTATTGTTAAGTTCCTAATAATTAACAGCTTGACAATAAAACAATTTAACATCTTTTAATTTATTTTTGAAAAATATAAAAAAGTCTTAAATTGCAAAAAAAATAATTTAGCTCCCTAACCTTTTAACTAACTGATTTATTTATGATTGAAACAAGAATTTTTGATATTTTTGATAGATTTGAGAAGTATCCTGATACCATAGGAAAAATGGTGCTTGCAGAAAAAAAAGATGACAAATGGATAAAATATAATACAAAACAATACAGAGAAATAAGTGATTTTGTTAGTTATGGTTTGCTTGCAATGGAGATTTCCAAAGGCGATAAAGTGATGACTATCACTAATAACCGTCCGCAGTGGAATTTTATGGATATGGGAATTGCACAAATTGGAGCTGTGCATGTGCCTGTATATAGCACGTTGAGTAATAATGAGTTTGAGTATATATTAGAACATTCTGAGGCAAAAATAATTGTTGTAGGAAGTGAAAATTTATATAAAAAAATTAAACCAATTGCCGATAAAATTGATAAAATAAAAGAAGTTTATACTTTTGATGATGTAGAAAATGCAAAAAATTGGCAAGAAATTATTGAGCTTGGCAAAAAAAGTGAAGTTTATTATAAGAAAGAAGTTTTGGAAATAAAAAAGAATATTAAAGAGACTGATTTACTTACAATTATATATACATCAGGAACTACTGGCACACCAAAAGGAGTAATGCTTAGTCATCAAAATTTGATGACTAATGCGGTTGCATCTATAGAACGGTTGCATATAAACCATACTCATAAAGCATTGAGTTTCTTGCCTTTATCTCACATTTTTGAACACATGACAAGCTATACTTACCAACTAAAAGGCGTGAGTATTTATTCTGCTCAAAATGTGGGAACTATTGCACAAGACGCTAATGAACTACAAGTAGATGGATTTATTACTGTTCCACGACTTTTGGAATCTATTTATGAAAAAATTATTTTTAAGGCAAGAAGTTTAAGTTCTGTGAAACGAAAAATTTTGTTTTGGGCAATAAAATTAGGTAAAAAATATGAACCATTTAATAATTCTTGGTTTTATAAACAAAAATTGAGAATTGCAGATAAATTAGTCTTCTCAAAGTGGCGAGATGCTATAAGTCAGAATATTATATTTATTGGAGTTGGTGGATCGGCTTTGCGTCCAAGTTTGGGAAGACTATTTTGGGCAGCAGGATTACCTGTTTTTGAAGGTTATGGATTGTCTGAAACTTCGCCAATTATTTCAGTAAATTACAACCAGGCTGGAAAAATAAAATTAGGAAGTGTAGGAACTGTTTTAGAGGGAGTTAAAATAAGAATGTTGGACGATAATGAAATTCTTGCAAAAGGACCAAACGTGATGTTGGGATATTATAAAAATCCAAAAGAAACAGCCAAAGTTATTGATAAAGACGGCTGGTTTCATACCGGAGATATTGGAGTGCTGGGAGACGATGGTTTTTTGAGAATTACCGACCGTAAAAAAGAAATTTTTAAAATGTCTAATGGAAAATATATTGCACCGCAAGTTATTGAAAATAAGCTAAAAGAATCAATAATGATAGGAAATTCACTTGTTGTTGGCGAAAATCAAAAATTTGCAGGAGTTCTTATTTCTCCTAATTTTCAAAACCTAAAACATTGGTGCGAAAAGCAAAAAATAAAATTTAAAAACGAACAGGAACTTATTGATATTCCTAAAGTTAAAGAGTTTTTTCAGAAAGAAATTAACATTATAAATAAAAACTTGGGTAGCTTTGAACAAATCAGAAAATTCAAATTGGTTTGTGACGAATGGACACCGCAAACAGGAGAGTTATCGCCTACTTTAAAATTAAAACGTAAAATTATTCATAAAAAATACACCGAAATGATTGAAAAAATGTTTTATAGCAAACAATTAGCAGCTATTTAATTTTTTTGTAGAGACAAGGCATGCCTTGTCTTTTATATTGTATATAGAATAAAAACATGAAAAAAGAAATAAATTATAAAAATCCTTGCATTAGAAAGTGTGAATACAATGACGACAATTTATGTGTCGCTTGTTTTCGCACCAAAAAAGAAATATTTTTTTGGGGAGATTATTCTAACGAAGAGAAAAAAGAAATCTTGATAAAAACAAAAAAACGCAGAAAAGAATTTAAGTAGTTTGTGTAAAATAGACATTTTCTAAATAAGAAGACTATACGCATTAGTTTTTCTTTGATGTTAAAAAACATTCAAAAGAGAGTTTGTTTTAATTTGGAATTATCAAAAAAAATGAGTAACTTTGCAACCCGCACGGCTCACAATGATTTGGGTGATAGGGCTAAACTAAAAAAACAAGAACATAAAAAATTGAAACAATGGAATTTAAAAATTACTTCAAAAATACAAAGAATAAAATTGAACAAGCAACTGAATACACTTTGCGGACTGATTTTGAAATTTTATTGAATGAAATTAAACCTCAAAAAACAATTAATATCATTCAAGAAAGCAAAAAAACAGAAAATCAAACTTTTGGTAAACCTGATTTTTATGTTACCCAAAATGATTTAGAAATAGGTTGGATTGAGACAAAACCTTACAATGATAGTTTGGATAAATACATTGAAACAGAACAATTAAAAAGATATTTGAGTGTTATTCCAAATTTACTTTTTACAAATTATCATGATTTTATTCTTTTTCAGGACGGTGAACCTGTTTTAAATTCTACTCTCCTAATGAAAGGAGAAAAAAGTTTACAAAAAAGCAATATTGAAAAAACAAAACAAGTTATTGATGAGTTTTTTAATAGTAGTTTTCAATTAATAAAAAAACCAGAAAAATTATCTAAAATTCTTGCACGACATGCAAAATTTTTAAGAACTGAATTTACAATTATTATTAATACAGATACTAATAATGGATTTAGAAAAAAACTTCTCGGACTTTATGACCTTTTTAAAACAACTCTAATAGAAGACATTACGAAAGACGAATATATAGATGCTTACACACAAACAGTTGTTTATGGTTTATTCCTTGCAGGCTTAAACGCTGATACTCAACAAATAAATAAATATAATTTCACAAAATTTATTCCTAAATCTTTAAATATTTTTCACGAAGTATTTAATATTTTACAATTATCAAACCTGCCCGAAAGTATAGAATGGATAATAGATAAAATGTTGATGGTTCTTAACAATATAGACCATAAAGAGTTACAAAAAGAATTATCTTTTATAAATCCAACTTTAACAGAGATAGACAAAGAAGACCCTTATATTTATTTTTACGAAAATTTATTAACTGAATATGATAAAACTATAAAATTTGATAAAGGAGTTTTTTACACACCCGTTTCTGTGGTTAAATTTATTGTGTCTTCGGTTGGCGATATTTTACGAAACGATTTTAATAAAACAGGTTATAGTGATGAAAACATTACAATGCTTGATTTTGCAACAGGAACAGGGACTTTCTTATTAGAAACTTACAAAGAGAGTTTGCAGGAAGTTGATAAAAGTTTACAAACAAAATTTATAAAAGAGCGACTGCTTAAAAATTTCTTTGGTTTTGAGTATCTTATTGCACCTTACGCAGTTGCACATATTAAATTAATTCAATATTTAAAAGAAAATAATTATAAATTTTCACAAAACGATAGAATACCTGTTTACCTAACAGACACACTTGATGATACTTCGTATAAAGAAGTTGGATTATTTCCATATTTATCAGAAGAAGGCAAAATTGCGAATAGAATAAAAATGGAAGATAAAATTCAGATAATACTTGGAAATCCGCCGTATAATAATTACTCAAGGAATAATAAACCATATATTAAGAATTTAATAAAAGATTATAAGAAAGGTTTAAAAAATGAAAGAAATATAAGAAATTTAAACGACGATTATTTAAAATTCATCAGATTTGCACAAGCTAAAATAGAAGGGCAAAAATATAATTATACACAAAATAAAAATCTTTTTTCGGGAGAAATTAAAGGAGCAGGAAAAGGAATTGTTGGAATAATTACAAGTAATTCTTATTTGAATGGAATAACTCATCGTAGAATGCGTGAGAGTTTGCTCGAAACTTTTGATAAAATTTATATAATTAATTTGCATGGAAATAGCCGTAGGCAAGAAGGAGATAAAAATGTTTTTGATATTCAAGCAGGTGTTTCTATTGTTTTATATATAAAACTTGAACAACCTTTGAAGAGTAAAAAAGTATATTATTTTTCTACTCTTGAAAATAATTTAATTAGCAGAGAAGATAAATTTAATTATCTTAATAACAATAATATAGATACTATTAAATGGACGAAATTAAAACCACAATCGTCAAATTTTTGGTTTATTTATACAGATTTATCTAACGAAAAAGATTATAACAAAGGTATAAAATTAACTGATATATTTCAAGAATATGGGAGTGCGACAGAGTCGGGATACGATGGTTTATTGATAGACAGAAATAAAATAAATCTAATAGAAAGAATTAAATATTCAATTGACAAGCCAGAAAATGAAGTAATAGAAAAATATAAGCTAAAAAAAGAAATGGCTAATTGGAATTTGAAAAAACATCAAAAAGCAAAATACAGCAACGACAAAATAATTCAAGTTGGTTATCGTGTGTTTGATAAAAGATGGATTTTTTATGATAATAAAGTATTAGCAAGAAGTAGAGTTGTAATAATGAAACATCTTATTGATAAAGAAAATATTGTATTAGTTTTTAAAAGACAAATGCAAAATAAAAACTTTAAAAATGCTTTTGTAACAGAAACAATTATTGAACGTTCTTTTCTCGAAAGTGGTTTTGGTGGTGCTTATGTTGCACCATTATATGTTTATGAAAATGATGAAAAAATATCTAATTTTACAAAATCTTTTTCTCAATTTATAAATAAACAATACAAAAAAACTCCCGAACCAGAACAAATATTTAATTATTTATACTCAATTTTATATTCTAAAACTTACAGAACGAAATATAATGAATATTTAAAATCTGATTTTCCAAAAATTTTCTTTACAGAAGACGAACAAATTTTTTATAAACTATCAAAACTTGGACACGAATTAATCCAAAATCATTTGTTGAAAATAAATTACAAACCAGACATTTTACCAACATTACATGGTGAAGGAAATTTAAAAGTGGAAAACATTAATTTTAATGAAAAAGAAAATAAACTATATATAAATAAACAACAATATTTTGATAAAATAACACGTGCAATTTGGAATTATGAAATTGGAAGCTATAATATTTTACAGAAATATTTGAATTATAGAAAAAAAACGGAACTTAATTTTGACGAAATAAATCATCTGAAAAAAGCAGTAATATCTATAAATAAAACAATAGAATTAGAAAACAAAATAGATAAGTTATGTTCTGCGTGGATTTGATACAATGATAAAATAAAAATAGCCCTATCATTTGCTTTGGTGTGCCTTGACTGAAAGTCAAGTAAATAATTT
>JAOZQN010000127.1 GCA_029932195.1 Bacteroidales bacterium
AATATGAAATAACTAAAATGTCCAGTTTGACTAGTGAAATTTTTGAGGTCTGAAAGTTATTATAACGCTTTTTAATTCCACAACAAAAACTGCTATTTGGCCAACAAATTATGTTGGGCTTGTTAATTGGGGACCAGAAGTAGAAGTATGTTATATAAAAATTAGTGGCGGTAGCAAGGTTTCGTTAGAACCACTTAGAAGCCTAACTTATGAATGTGAATTTTCTTCTTTAAAAAACAGCCAGCCTTGGGAAAAACCAAGTTGGGCTATAAATAGTTTTGAATGGGAAGAATATAGTGGAAACACAAGCAATAACTCTGGACAGAATAATACGAACAATCAATTTACAGATAACCGAGACAGCAAAACATATAAAACAGTAAAAATAGGCAACCAAGTTTGGATGGCAGAAAATCTTGCATATTATACAAGCAATGGTTGTTGGGCTTATGACAATAACCAAAGCAATGTGGAAATTTATGGTTATCTTTATAATTGGGAAACAGCAATAAATGTATGTCCAAGTGGTTGGCATTTACCAAGCGATGCAGAATGGACAACTCTAACAGATTATCTTGGCGGAGAAAATGTTTCAGGCGGGAAAATGAAAGAAACTGGAACATTGCATTGGAATAGCCCAAACACAGGAGCAACCAACGAAAGTGGATTTTTGGCTCTTCCGGGCGGCTACCGCCGCAACAGCAGTGGTTCGTTCAGCGGCGCCGGTTACCTCGGCAACTGGTGGAGTGCTGCGCATAGTAGTGGTTCAAGTGTTTGGCATCGCTTCCTCGGCTACGGCAGTGCAGAAGTCCATCGCTTTGGCTACGGTAAGTCGGACGGTTTCTCTGTGCGTTGTCTCAGGGATTGATTTATTTGATTATTTGAATGGCTTGATTATTTGGGGTTTGGGGCATTGCCCCAACGAATTTTTTTTGCAAAAAACAAATTTTCCAAAAGTTTTAAACTTTTTAAAAATTATTTTACAATATTAAAATTTAACAAAATGAAAGAACAAAAAGAACTAAATCTTGGACATTCCGATTTTAAAGATATAATAGAAAACAATAATTATTTTGTTGACAAATCAATGTTAATAGAAGAAGTATTAAAAGCACAAAAAGCAGTTTTGTTACTTCCTCGTCCTCGCCGTTTTGGAAAAACATTAAATTTGTCGATGCTTAGATATTTTTTTGATAAAAGCGAACCCGAAAACAAAAACTTATTTAAAGACTTAAAAATTTGGCAAACAGGAGAAAATATAAAACAACATTGTTGTAAATATCCAATAATATATTTAACCTTTAAAGATACAAAAAAAGATACATGGGAAAGTTGTTATGAACATATAACAGATACTATTTCAAAATTATACCGACAGCATAGTTATTTGTTAGATAAAAATCTCTTAGATGCAAAAGAAACAAGCGATTTTATTAATATTATTAATGAAACAGCAAACAAAACAAAATTTGAAAAGAGTTTGGAAAACTTAACTCTTTATTTGCAACGCTATCATAAAGAAAAAGTTGTAGTTCTAATTGATGAATACGATACTCCCATACAAGCAAGTCATAATAAATTTTACAAAGAAGCAATTTCGTTTATGCGTAGCCTGTTGAGCGGAGCATTAAAAGATAATAGTAATCTTTACAAAGGAGTAATTACAGGAATATTGCGAGTATCAAAAGAAAGCATTTTTACAGGGTTAAATAATTTAAGTGTTTACTCAATACTAGATGAAGAGTTCTCTGCTCAATTTGGCTTTACAGAGTTGGAGGTAAAACAAATTATTAAAGATTTTAACATAAAAACAGACTATTCAGAAATAAAAAGATGGTATGACGGATACAAATTTGGCGAAACAACAAAAATATATAATCCTTGGTCTATATTAAATTTTGTAGTAAGTAAAAACGAAAAATTTAAAACATTTTGGACTTACACAAGTTCAAATGAATTAATAAAAGAACAAATAAAAAAGAAAAATGCAGAAAATATTAGAGAAGACATATTGGCATTGATAAACGGAGAACCCATAAAAAAGGACTTAGAAGCTAATTTTGTTTTCCCAGAATTAGATACAAAAAAGAAATTATTATGGACTTTATTAACTTATAGTGGATATTTAACAATTAGAAATGAAATATCAAGAAAAAAATACGAACTTGCTATTCCGAACTATGAAATTAAAACAATTTTTCAAGATACAATATTAGAATGGTTGGAAGAAGATATAAAAGTTAGACAATCATTGTTAGAAAACACAGCAAATTATCTAATAACCAATGAAATAACAAAATTTGAAAAAGGTTTTAAAGAAATTATAGGCGACACGTTCAGTTATTATGATACCGCTAAAAATCATGAATACGTTTATCATTCCTATATTCTTGGTTTACTTGTAATTATTGGAGATGATTATATCATTAAATCTAACGGAGAAAGTGGCGAAGGAAGATATGATATAATGTTAATTCCGCATGATAAATCAAAATACGGAGTTGTAATTGAAATAAAACAAATTGAGAAACAAAAAGAAAAAGAAAGTGATAACAATTTCTCAAAACGAATTAACGTAAAGATTAAAGGTGCTTTGGCACAAATAGACCGAAATAAATATTACAAAACACTTATTGATAATAAAATAGAAATAGATAAGATAATCAAAATTCCAATTGTTTTTGCAGGGAAAGAACCGTATATTATACCAAGCAAATCTGATTGAAAAAAAAGGCTATATCATTTGCTTAAATTCCATTGCCTTTTTTTTACAATAGTGCTGATTTGTTGCAAAGTGCGTTAAATTGACATTTTACTATTAATTAAACATTGTGCAAGAAAAAGGCAACGTAATTAAGCAGTTATCGTTAGCACCAATTGAATAAATCAAAAGATATGAATACAAAACCAACATATAAAGAATTAGAAAATCAGATTGCTGAATTAAAAAAGCAAATTGAAGTTCTTCGATTAAATGCAATTTTTCAAAATGAAGAGAAAAAAAAACGAGCAGATGAGTTAATCATTGCTAATAAGGAACTTGTTTTTCAAAATGAAGAGAAAAAAAAACGAGAAGATGAGTTAATTATTATCAAAGAAAAACTTGAACAAAATGAAGCAAAACTAAAAATTAAAAATGACGAACTTGACAATAAAGTTGAACATAGAACAAAAGAATTACAAATACAAATTGAAGAATATGAAGCCCTGAATGAAGAATACAAAACAACAAACGAAGAACTAATTAAAGCCAAAGATAAAGCGGAAGAAAGCGACCAATTGAAAACAGAATTTATCAATAATATGTCGCACGAAATACGAACACCAATGAACGGAATTTTGGGATTTTCATCAATTCTTAAAAAACCAAATTTATCAGATGCAAAGAAAAAGCATTACATAAATATAATTCAAAACAGCGGAAATCAATTAATGCGAATAATTGACGATATTCTGGAAATATCTAAACTTGGAACAAAACAAGTAAAAACAATAGAAAAACAAATTTGCCTAAACGATTTATTATTAGAGCATTTTTCTATTTTTGATATAAAAGCAAAAGAAAACAAAACGCCTTTATATTTGAACAAAGGACTTTCAGACAAGGAAAGCAGAATTGTTACAGATGAAACGAAATTAAACAAAATTTTAAGCAACTTACTTGAAAATGCCCTAAAATTTACAAATACAGGATTTATTGAATTTGGCTATCAATTAAAAAATAGTGAATTAGAAATTTACGTAAAAGACACAGGAATAGGAATAAAACCCGAAAAACAGGATATAATATTTGAAAGATTTTCGCAGGAAGAGAAAAGTCTATCTCGAAATGTTGGCGGACTTGGATTAGGATTATCAATTGCCAAAGAAAATGCAGAATTACTTGGCGGTAAAATTACTTTAAAATCAGAAAAAGGAAAAGGCTCAACTTTTTATGTTACAATTCCTTATAAACCTGTTAATCACAAGCATGGAAATGACAATTCAAATACTGACAAAACGGAAACGGCAAAAAGACAAAACAAATACACAATTCTAATCGTAGAAGATGAAGAAGTAAATTATTTGTATATTGACACATTACTCGAAGATTTTGAACTTAATTTGAGAACTTTACACGCAAAACACGGAAAAGAAGCAGTTGAAATGTGCAAGAAAAATTCCGAAATAGACTTTGTTTTAATGGACATGAAAATGCCAATAATGACAGGTTTTGAAGCAACAAAATTAATCAAAGAATTTCGTCCCGATTTACCGATAGTTGCACAAACAGCCTATTCGACAAGAGAAGAAAAAGGACAAGCAATTTCGGCAGGTTGCGATGATTTTATTTCAAAACCGATAAGTGAAGAAACTTTAAACAAAATAATTAATAAATACTTGACAGAAAGTAAATAACATTTAGTCAATATGATAACAAAAATAAATATTCGCAGTCCTGATTGACAAAAAATATATTGGCACGATAGAAAACAAATAAACTAACACATTAACGGATTGAAATACAGGTGCTAACATTAGGTTTGAAGTAATTTTATTTTTTGTTTTTTTTCGTGCTTCGCACTTCAAAAAAAACAAAAAATAAAACTCCTCAAACCTATTTCCGATAGCACCAACTCAAAAAAAACAACAATGACAATAAAATAAAAAAGATATAAATTTTATAAAATTTATTAATTTTTTCATACCTTTGTAAATCAATAAACTAATTAAAAATACTAATATGTTTAATAAATGTAAAAAATACTATAATACAAAAAGTAGCATTATAGATATAAAAGGGATAACAGCTAATATTCCCAAAGAATCAGAAATTTTTTCTATTGGTTTAGGCGAAATTTCTATAAAACCTGACTATGTAGAAGCAACAAAAGAGCTAAGAGAATTAGACCAAATGCAAGTCGGAATCTGCGAGAGTATAAAAAAAGTTAAAAACAAAGAAGAAAAGGACAAGTTGCAGATAGAATTCGCAAAAACATTATTAAAAATGCTTAGTATTTCTTCAAATCCAAATGAAACTAAAATAATAAAACAAAATAAAATAGTTATAATTGGAAATGAAAATATTGCAATACAAGATACCGAAGGAAAATCAATAAAAATTACAAGTAATTCTCATGAAGGCATAAAAGAATTAAGTAAAATTGGAATTGTTTGTAAAAACAATGAAAAAATAAAATCTGCAATTGATATTAGATTTGATGATTTTTCCATTGACAATGAATTTACACAAGATTTATTAAACAAAACCATAGAAAATATAGGAAGTTTTACAATGTCTAAGTTTCCCGAATATTATGTTAGTATAAGAAAACTTGATAGAGAAAAACAAATTGAAGAATTAGCATATAATTGCTGGCGAGATGATAAATTAGAACAATTAATAAATTTTATCAGAGAAACTGTTCCCGGTCTTTTTAAAACTTTTATAAAATTCTAAAAAATGGAAAATAATATTATTAAATTAATTAATGAAGCAATTGAATCTGTCTTATCTTTTGCAGCTTCTTATTTTGATGAATTTGTAACAGAATTAAAAGCAGGAAAAGATGAAGAAGAACGACGTTTTAAATTATATTGGAAATGTTATCAAGAAGATAGGATTGAAGAATTAAAAGAAGCTATAAAAAAAGAATATCCTGGTATCTACAAGAAATATTATAAATTAAATAAAACTTATGAAATTAAAGATTTCTTTATTAATAGAGAGGAAGAATTAAAACAAGTATTAAATATAAAAAAATCTGTAAATTACTTGTGTATAGCACCATCGGGATATGGAAAAACATTTTTCTTTGAGAAGCTTGAAAAAGAAATCAAACAATTAAACAAACTTCCTAACAATAACACTGCTATTCATTATTTTGATTTTTTAGAAATTGCAAGTATAAAAAAGAAAATTGAAAAAACGAAATATAAAAGCCTTGATATTATTTCTAATTTAATTTCAAAAAAAATTAAATTAGAAAACAATGATTTAGAACTATATAAAAAAATATCTCATGCTTTAAATAAAGGACAACATACTAAAATATTTTTAATTTTTGATCACTATGAAGAATTATTAAAAAGAGAAGAGATACAAAAAGAATTTGAACCTTTATTATTAAAATTAATTAGTAAAATAAAGGAAGATACTAACTCAATACTTAGTATTATATTAGCAGGAAGAGAAGTTGAAATGACAGGTCAAGAATTTCATTATAACCAAGAAGATTTAAGATTATCGGAATTTAGTGAAGAAACCATTAGTGTTGCTATTGAGAAATCATTTAAAAGAACAGTTACAACAACAAAGTTTGAAAAAACTCACAAGTTACATAAAATAATTTGGGAATTAACAGGTGGACATCCTAAATGTATAAAAAATATAATAACAAATGAATTAGAGAAAAAGGAATATTGCACAAGTGTAATTGATATATTTGAATCTGGAACAAATAAAACGGATATAATAAAAGATTACACGAAAACAGAAATTGACAAGGTAACGGAAAGCACCTTTATTAAACATGAAAATTTAAATTATTATGGAAAAATAAATTTTAATAAACAAGATATTGAAAATATTTTAAATGTCATATCCGTTTTTCGTATTTTCAATCAAAATACAGTAAGGTATATATTAACAAATATTAAACTATTAGAAAAATTTAAAGATAAGTCTTCGGATATATTCAAATTATTAAAAAATACAAATTTATTTAGAAAACACTCTGCTTTTTATAAAGATAGTATTTCCAGACATTTGTTTTTTAATTATATAAAAAATATAAACAAGCCTACTTTTAAAATTATAAACAACTGTGCTATTAACATGTATGATACATGGATTACAGATAGGTTTGAAGAGATTACATCGGAAAATAAAGAAGCATATACAAGATATGTAAAAGAATATATTTATCATTGTTTAATTGATGAGAAGATATTTAAAAATAATAGAAAAAAAGAGATAACAGAAAAGTTAGATAACTATAAGAGAGTTTGTAATGATGATGAAACAGATAATTGTCTAAATGATTTGTATCATTATGAGATAAAAAGTAAAGACCCAGAACTACATTCATTATTATTAAAAATTTATTCAGAGAAACCAGTTTTAACATTATTTAATTATTAATATCATGAGAGAAACTAAACTTATATTTGTAGGACGTAGAAAAGAAAGTGAACAATTGATAAATGCGTCTTTAAATCACAATCATACTAATATCGTATTATTAAAAGGAGAGGGTGGTATTGGAAAAAGTAGATTATTAGAAGAACTTTATGAAAATATATCTGATAAAAACAATACTATTTCAAAAAACATTATAACAACTAAATTAATTGATTTAACTTCTTCTGAATTTATGTTTAAATTTTCAGTAGAAAATAAAATAATTTCTTTTTTTGATAAAACCTTATTTAAAGAATTTATTGTTCAAAAAGATGAATACCTTGATTTTGAAGCACAGGGAGCAACACCTGAATACTTAGAAATAATTGAATCAAATGCTATTGAAAGTTTTATAAAAAACTTCAATAGTGAAAAAAGACACAAAAGATATATTATTTTAATTGACACATTTGATGATGCAATATTATCTAGTCTTAATATTGTTTCTTTTTTTCAAAAAATAGCAACTCGATTAAGAAATACAGCAATAATTATTTCAGGTAGAGTTACTCATAAAATAACAAATTGGTTTGACGAAACACACACACAATTAATAAACATAACACAATTACAAAAAGAAGAAGCGTTACAATTATTATACAATGTAGATAATAATTATAAAGAAAAAATTTATTATTTATCAGAAGGCAAACCGCTTATATTAGGGCTTTCAAATGAATATTTTAACCTTCCTTTAAAAGCACCTTCTGTTTTAGACAAAGAAATTAAATACTTAACAAAAGGGCACTCTGATTTTGAAAAAAACAAGATAGATTTTGAAAAAGCTCTTTTTAGTATTTTTGGGGATTACGATTTCACAGATTATCCAAATTATTTCCTGCAAATGGCTTTCTTTGAAAAAAGATATACTGTTGAAATAATGAGTTTTATAAATGATATTGAAATAAAAGAAGCGAAAAAAATTGTTGGTGAAATATCAAAATTTTTCTTTGTAAAAAATAAGCCTGACGAAATTCATTTATTACATGACATTTTTAGAGATAAAATCAAAGAATATGAATGGCCACGTATTGATAGTGAAAAACCAAAAAATAGAGAAACTTACAGTATCAAAATAAATGATTTCTATAAAAATGAAATTGAAAAATTCAAATCAAGGATAACAAAACTGGAAAAAGACATTAACGATACAAATGTTTTTTCAAAAACAGACAATATTGAAAAGGAAATCCTTAGACTTAAAGATAAAATCAGTATTTATACATACGAAAAGTTTTTTTATCATATTAATTTTGATATTGAAAGTGCGGCAAAAGATGCAGCAGAAGTTATAGAAAATGCTATTATTTCAAACGATACAAGATTAAATACATCACTATCTAATCTTTTTATTCCAATTTTAGATAATTTAAGCAAAACTGAAAATGCGTATTTCGATTTAAAATATCAAATTGCAAGGTTTAAAAGGGTGTCAAGTCAATTTGATTTATCTGAACAGTTTTTACAAGAGCTTTTGATTGAGGATAGTAATGAAATTAAAAAAATTGGATACAATCAAACATTAGCTTTTGTTTATAAAGACAAAGGATTAATTGAAAAAGCAAAACCTTTTTTACAGAAAGCTGTTGAAATCGCAGAAAAAAAAGAATATCAAAACAACGAAAAGGTTTTAATTAGTAAAGTTTGGAATTATGGAAACTTGGGACAGTTTAATACAGATGAAGGTAATTACGATAAAGCTATTAATTTTTATAATACGGGCTTAGAAATAGCAATAAAAAATAATATTTACGAAAGAATTCCATTGTTAAAACAAAATCTGGGGCAAACTTATCTTATGAAAGGAATGTTTGAAGAGGCAGAAGAAGAATTAGAATCATCCTCTTTAATTTGTCAAGATTTAGATGATAATTTTATGATTAATCAAAATAAAATACTTTTAGCAAGACTTAAAACAAAGTATGGTGCTTTTGAGGCTTCATATGGTTATTTTAAACAAGTTGAAAATTATTTTAAAAAGCATAAAAATAATAAGTGGCTCGCTATATTAGAAACATATCGAAGTAGAACATATTTTGAAGATTCACAAACAACAGAATTAGGTGATTTTACAAGTAATGACCCAAAAGAAAGAGAAAAATGGTTGATAAAAACACTTAAAGAAGGTAAAGCAAGTGATGATTTATGCGAACAATTTTATCCAATCTATCTTCCTGAATCATTAATGCACACAGGTAATATTGAGTTAGAATTTGCAAAACTATACGAACATAGTAATCATAGTAAATATGATGAATTTTGCAAACTTGCATTTAACAGTTTAAATAAAGCTCTTGATTTAGCAAAAAGTAATAACAATCTAAGGATAATAATAAATACCCTTGAAATCTTTGCAGAGTATTATTTTTTAAGAAAAGATTCAGAAAAATTGCGGTCAATATTACAAAATATGGACAGTTATAATATTGAACAAACCTCACACCATGCCTTTAAAGGTGAAGTTTTATATATGATTGCAGATGATTATTTTCGCAACAATGAAATTGACAAAGCTTTTGAATTTTATAATGGTGCAATACCTTATTTAGCAGAACCGGGCGAATGGTTGGAAATCCAATTTAAAAACAATCTTGAAAAAATTGGAGAACAATTACTTAAACAAAATAAAGATTTTTTTAATAAATGGTTTATAGAATTTGATAAAACTTGGATTGATAAACCTGAAAATCCGATACCTAAAAGACAACAAACTAAAATAGCAGATTTCAAAATGCGATATAAAATGAAAGCATCCAGAAAATATAAAAAATGAAAAAAATGAAAAACATACTTAAAGAAAAACCATTAGTATGGTTCTCTGATTTTACTAAAAATCAAAATTATTTTAGCAATGATTGTGCTTGTGAAATACAAACAGAGGTGGTATTACCTAAAACTAATACAAAGAATGTAAAATATACCAATAAAGATATTTCTACATTCAAATTAGATGAAAATCTTTATATCGCATGGAATAAAAAAATTGGAACAGAAATCAATGTAATTAACGAATCTGTATTAAAACTGATTAGTGATGCAACTTCACTCAATGCAAATACAGACATATTAAATTTATTAATTAAGAGAAATCTAATTTCCGCCGAAAATCAAGAAGTTGATTTTCAGAACACAAAAACTTTTTCTACTTGGTTACATTTGAGTAATAATTGTAATCTTGACTGTTCTTATTGTTATTTAAAAAAAACAAATGACAAGATGAGTATTGAAACAGGATTGCAGTCAATTAAATCAATTTTTTATTCTTCTGTAAAAAATCAGATAAAGGAAGTTAAATTAAAATTTGCAGGTGCAGAACCTATGTATAATTTTGATACTGTTGTGCAAATGCAAAAATTGGCATTAGAATTAGCAAAAAAACACAACATAAAATTATCTTCATTTTTATTGACAAATGGAACATTACTGACGGATAAAATAATTACAGAGTTGCGAAAATTACAATTTCAAGTAATTATATCAATTGATGGAATTGGAAAGTTTCATGATTTTTCAAGAAAATTTAAAAATGGTGGTAGTTCATTTAAAAATGTTTCTGATAATATAGAAAAAACAAAGCAAGCCAATATTCTTAATAATGTTTCTATAACTGTAACTGATAACAATATTACTAATTTGCCTGATTTAGTTCATTTTTGTATTCAAAAAGATTATCCTTTTAATATCAACTTTTATAGAGAGAATGAAAATTCTATCAGTCAAAAATTAACACTGTCAGAAAATAAGATTATAAAATACATGAAAAAAACATTTGATATTATAGAAAATAATTTGCCGAATAGAAATTTTTTATTATCAATTTTGGATAGAGTTAATTTATTATCACCTCATAATTATACTTGTGGTGTTGGACAAAATTATGCAGTGATAGACCACGAAGGGATATTATTTAAATGCCCAATGGAAATAGGTGATAATAAGTCTTTTACAACAATAAAAGCAAAAGACATTTTAACAGAAATTAGAACAGATAAAACACAACTGCAAAATATCTCAATTAATGAGAAAATAGATTGCCAAGATTGTGATATAAAAAACTATTGCACTGGTGGTTGTCCTTTGGTAGCAACAAATAATAATGAAATATCATCAAAATCGCCTAATTGCAATATTTATAAAGCTCTATATAAAGACGTTTTAAAATTAGAGGCTAAAAGATTGCTAAAATACACAACACCACACGTTTTGAATTAAAAAAAAAAAAAAAAAAAAAAAAAGGTGCTATCATTGTGCTTGATGTCATTTTATTTTTTTTGTTTTTTTGGTGCTTCGCACCTAAAAAAAACAAAAAAAATAAAACGCCACAAGGCACATTTCCGTTATGCACAGCTAAATTTACAGATTATTTTGAGTTGTTAAAATTATACTTTTTCAACTGCAAACGAAAAAAAATGCAAATTTTCAAAAAGCAAAAAATGAATACAGTAAAAAAAGGGGATTTATTTGAAAAGAAAATATTTGATGAAATTAAAAAAAAATTAGAACAAGGAGAATTTGGGTTTAATCCTATTTATAGCAAAATTTTTCACCAAAAAGGATATTATTCAAAAGACCGAGATAAAAAAAATAATTTTTGATATTTCAATAGAAGTTAAATTTCCAAATGCTGACAACTATAGTTTTTTAACACTTATCGAATGTAAAAGTTATTCAGATACAGTTCCTGTTGGAAAAATTGAAGAGTTTTATGGAAAGGTTAATCAAGTTGCAGACTTAAATGGGAAAGGAATTTTTGTTACAGATAATTCTATCTCTGATGGTGGATATAATTTTGCAAAATCAAAAGGAATAACAGTTATTGAATTTAAAAATAATGAATGTAATTTTGTATTACATAGAACAAATATTTATAAAAACAAAGAAAGAGCAGGAGATTATCTTAGTAATAAAATTGCAAAAATAATTACAAAATTATATAAAAAGCCTAAAATTAAAGGTTTACTTAAATTGTCAAGAAGACAAATAGAATTTAAAACAGAAGATTTACTAAATCAAATTGATACTAATATATTATCTAAATCTCAACCTACTCCAATAGAAAGAATAGAACGCTTTATCGAAATACAAAAAGAAATTAAAATTATTACAAATACAGAAATTATTAGCAAAGAAAGAAAAATTTTAGGTTGTTACAATGCAAAAGATAAACAGATAATTATAGATAAATCAATAATACAAAACAAGAATTATCCTTTTGTAATAGCACATGAAATAGGACATCTCTTCTTACATAATAATTTGATGGTGTGCAATAATTCATATGAATTATTTGAAGACCCTGAATTTAACTTCAAGCTAAATAGATATGAATTAACAGAAGATCAACATTGGATAGAATGGCAAGCAAACCAATTTGCTGCATCTCTGTTAATGCCTGAAGAAACTATCAGAAATGTTTTATATATTTTTCAAAAAAATAACGGGATAAGAAATAAAGGAATTGTTTTTTATGATAATCAAGTAGATAATCAAAGATTATTTGTAGCAACAATAAGGACAATTGCAAAATATTTAAAGATTGCAAATATTAATGTAGAATATAGATTGTCTAATTTAGGAATTATCAAATATGGTGATAATATGTCTAAACATTGGACTAATTTTTTATAAATTCATTTTTTTAGTAAAAAAATGTAAGCATTTTATTTTCGGAATGAACTGGCTTGCTGAATGATTTGCGGTTTGGTTTGACTGGCTTGATGACTAAAACTTTTTTTTCGTTTCACTCAAAAAAAGTTTCAGTCATCAAG
>JAOZQN010000703.1 GCA_029932195.1 Bacteroidales bacterium
TAATTCATTATAAATAAAGTTATTACAATTTCAACAAAATCCGTTATAATCAGCATAATTTCAAAACTTTTCCAGCTTGTCTGGGTTAGGTGTAAACCAATCGTAAATCGTAAATTTAAAATCGTAAATCTACTTATTGCAACCTACTCAAATTGTTTCCACAAAAATAGATATAAAAACAGAACTACCAATTTCTTACACTATTTTTGTTTTTTGATATACAGATTGTTACAGTTTATTGATAGAAATATAGTTGTGTTTTAATATTCTTAAATATATAAACTTGCTGATATTTAGTCTTTTATGTCGTTTTGTCGTTTCTACCTTTGTTTTTTTTTATTTCTAAAAAAAAAGCAATTTTTTCAGAAAAACTATTATTGTTTACAATTTTAATCGTTATTTTTACTATTTCTAATAGCTGTATTAATATCTGAATAGCTTGTATTAATATTTTAAGTATTTGTAACGGTATTTGAAATATTTATTATAAAATTTGAATCCTTTGTATTAATATCTGAAGTATTTGTAGAAAGATTTGAATAAGTAGTATTTATATTTGAAGTATTTGTATTGATAAATGAATTTGTTGTATTAGCATTTGAAATACTTGTATTAGTATTTGAACTTTTTTCTTCTCGATACAAATACTTCAAAAAGACTGCTTGGTATTTCAAAATAAAAGACAAATATGTAACAAAAGTAATATATGATAGAAAATGGAGAATAAGGAACAACAAGAGGAATGCTAATTAAAATTATATTTAATTATAATAACTCAACTCTTTAATCTAATTTATCAAGCACAGAAACAAACAACATATTTTATCTTTTAATATGTTCTTTTTATTTTGTAAAAGTCAATAAATCAGAATATAAGTTTTTTATAGAAAAAGAATAGTTAGAGTTTGGAATTAGCAAAGAAAATGAGTAAGTTTGCAATCTACAACTTACAATGATTTTGAGAGGTAAGAACAATGAAAAATTATGATAAAATAAGAAGAATCACTTATTTAGCAGAAAATAATAATCAGAATGGTCAAAATTAAAAATACAGATAAAAGTTTCTATAAAAACCTTAAAAGATTGGGATTTCATAAAGAGGACGATGTCTTGTTTTTAACAAATGAAGCGTCAACTATTCCTCCCGAAATTAGATTTCTTATTGACAAAGCAATTGAATTAAATGCTTCTGCTGTTTATTTCAGAAAATTGCTGACAGGAAACTATCAGCCTCAAGTTTACTTATACGATTATACCCACAAAGATTTCAGTTCCAAAAATGAACTTGAATTAACCGAAACTCAAAAAAAAATATGGAGCAGTGGTGAAAGTCCATTAGCTTGTTTCTTTTATAAAACGGAAATAAAAATACTAAACTGCACAACTCATATTTCTGACGATTATAAACCTGCTTATTTAATAGAAAATCTTAAGATATCAGGTAAAGCACATCGACTATACAACGAACAATTTGCTATAAAAATAAAAAGTGGTGTTTTTTGGGAAGAAGAAGATAAAAAGAAATTTAATTTTTCAAAAAATTCTTCTTATAATAAATTAATTGAAAATATTAGATATATTGTTTCCATTTTAAAAGAAAATTATACAGAGTTAGAAGAAGATTTTATCAATAAAATTATTATTCAATCTATTTTAATAAAATACTTAGAAGAACGAATTGATACAAATGGAAATGAATTGTTATCAGATAAATATTTTAAACAATTTGATAATTCAAAAACATTTATTGAGGTATTAAGAAATGGAAAATTTGTTGATTTATTAAATTCGTTAAACAACCCTCAAACAGGTTTTAACGGCAATGTTTTTCAATGGACAAAAAGTGAGCAAAATTTATTGCAGAAAATAGACTTGTCATTGTTGGGTGATTTATTGGACACTAAAAAAACATCATTAACATCTAAACAACTGGAAATAAATTTCCCAAACTGGCGTTATTTTGAGTTTAAATATATACCTGTTGAATTAATAAGCCGACTTTATGAAGAATTTTTAGGAAATGACAAAAAAGAAAAAGGTTTATATTATACGCCTGCTCATTTAACAAAACTTCTGGTTGATGAGAGCTTACCTTTAACAAAGTATGATAAAATAAACATAAAAACATATAAAGTTTTAGACCCTGCTTGTGGTTCGGGAATTTTCCTTGTAACTGTTTTTAAAAGACTTGTGCAAATATGGCGTTTGCAAAATGACATGAAATACCCCGACTTAGGGGTTTTAAAAAACATTTTAAGAAACATTTACGGGACAGATAAAGAGGAACAAGCCGTAGGATTAGCTTCATTTAGTTTAAGTTTAGCACTTTGTAATGAATTACAACCTCTTGAAATTATCAACAACTTAAAATTTGATGATTTAACAAAAACGAATTTAATTTATTCCGATTTTTTTAAAGTCAATGATAAATTAGTAGATATAAAATTTGATTTAATTATTGGTAATCCACCTTTTAATCGTGGTGCAATTAAAAATTATTCAAATGTTTGGAAATATGAAAGCAAAAAATCTGTAAAAATTCCTCAAGGGCAAATAGCATTAAAATTTTTATCCGAATCAATACCTTATTTAAAGGAAAAAGGATTATTATGCCTAATTATTAAAGCATCTGGCTTACTTTATAACAGCACTTCTGCTGATTATAAGAAGGTGTTGTTCTCAAAATTTAATATACCTCAAATACTTGATTTTACGGCACTGGCAAGAAACAATTCGCTGTGGGAAAACGGTGCAGATGTTGCTACTGCTGCAATATTCTTGAAAAATGAAAAACCAAAGCCGAACAATAATATTCTTCATTTAACTTTCAGAAGAACAAGAGCTACAATAGAAAGAATTATTTTTGAAATTGATGATTACGATTTGCATTTTGTTGATAGAATTTCGGCTGTTGAAAATCAATATATTTGGAAAAATAATTT
>JAOZQN010000704.1 GCA_029932195.1 Bacteroidales bacterium
AAAATAAAACATTGATTTACATCTTTTTATCAACTCCGAAACTTTAGTAAAGTAATGAACAATTAATAATTAATAATGAATAATGAATAATCCTACATGTGTCTGAGATACAGAGCAATACAAAACATGGAAGTGCCGTTTTTATCTGTTCAACACTTGCCAACGTGCCAGAGGCACTTAGCAACGTGTTGGCTTGGTAATCATAACAGTTCAACATTATCCGGATAACCGAAATTGACACTCATGAAAAATGTCTAAAAAATATAAAAAAGCAAATAAATTATAAAGTAAGCTATAGTTTACAATTGTTTTTTGTTTTTCTATCTTTTTGATATTAAGCGAGTTTTAAAAAAAACTATTAATTAAGAATAATTTTAATATCTGAAAAATGCAAATATATAAAAAATTATATACTTTTGCATTCAAATTATGAATTTTAGAGGTTTTGAAATTTTGAATTGGTAGATACCAAATATAAAGTTTTTAAATATTAGAATTTCAAAACTTCATAATTTCATAATTTCATAATTTCAAAACTTAGAAAATGGAAAAATATTCAGAAGATAGCATAAAAACATTAGAGTGGCAAGAACATATTCGCAAGCGTCCGGGTATGTATATTGGGAAACTTGGCGACGGCTCAGCAGAAGATGATGGAATTTACGTTCTTCTTAAAGAGGTGGCAGACAATTCAATAGATGAGTATATGATGGGTTTTGGTAAAAAAATAGAAATAGATATTACCGATAATTCTGTGCGAGTTCGAGATTATGGACGTGGCGTGCCGTTGGGAAAAGTTTTAGATGTATCTTCAAAAATGAATACTGGAGCAAAATACGACTCCAAAGTATTTAAGAAATCTGTTGGACTTAATGGTGTGGGTATCAAGGCTGTAAATGCTCTTTCTGATAAGTTTATTATTACTTCTTTTAGAGAAGGTGAAGAGAAAAAAGTTGAATATTCTAGAGGTCAAGTTATTGAGGAACACGATATTTTGCCTAGTAATAAAAAAAATGGAACAGAAGTATATTTTGAACCAGACACAAGTTTATTTTCAGAATTTAAATATATTACAGATTTTGTAGAACCACTTTTAAAATATTACGCATATCTAAATTCTGGTTTGCGAATAAAATTTAATGGAAAGGTATTTCATTCAAAAAATGGACTTTTAGACCTGCTTACCGATAGTATTAGTTCGGATATTTTATACCCAATTATTCACCTGCATGGCGAAGACATTGAAATAGCCTTAACACATGGTAATCAGTATGGTGAAGAATATTATAGTTTTGTAAACGGACAGCACACAATTCAAGGAGGTTCGCATTTGCTTGCTTTCAAAGAGGCTGTTGTAAAAACAGTTAGAGATTTCTATAAAAAAGATTTTCATGTTTCCGACATCAAATCGGCAATTATTGGAGCAGTAAGTATAAAAGTGGAAGACCCTATTTTTGAATCGCAAACAAAAACAAAGTTGGGATCAAAATTAATGGAGCCTGATGGTATAGGTATCAGAACTTTTATAATGAATTTTGTAAGCAAAGAGCTTGAAAACTTTTTGTATAAAAATGATGGGACAGCAAAAGCCATCTTGCAAAAAATCCAGGACTCAGAAAAAGAAAGAAAAGCAATTTCTGGTATCAAAAAAATTGCCAGAAAGCGTGCAAAAAAATTGAGTGTTCACAACAAAAAACTACGAGATTGTGATATTCATTTTAATACCAAAAATAAAAACAAAGACGAATCTACAATTTTTATAACCGAGGGAGATTCTGCAAGTGGCTCTATTACAAAGGCAAGAGACGTGGACACACAGGCAGTTTTTAGTTTGCGGGGAAAACCGCTAAATACTTATGGTTTAACCAAAAAAATAATTTATCAGAACGAGGAATTTAACATGCTCCAGGCAGCATTGGATATTGAAGATGGTATAGAAAATTTGCGATACAACAAAATAGTTGTTGCCACCGATGCCGATATTGATGGAATGCACATTCGTTTACTTTTGCTAACATTTTTCCTCAATTATTTCCCAGATTTAATTAAGAATAAACATTTATACATTCTTCAAACTCCTTTATTTAGAGTCCGTAATAAGAAAAAAACTATTTATTGTTACAGCGACGACGAAAAATTATCTGCAATAAACGAACTTGGTAAAACTCACGAAATAACACGCTTTAAAGGTCTCGGAGAAATTTCTCCTGACGAATTTAAGCATTTTATAGGCAAAGACATCAGATTAGAGCCAGTTTTACTAAGAAAAGAAGATGCAGTTGCTGATATGTTAAAATTTTATATGGGAAAAAACACCCCAGATAGACAAGAGTTTATTATTGATAATCTGAGAGTTGAAGAAGCAATTTAGCTCTTTAGTTATCGTGTTTTTGAGTTTTCGTGTTCAATAGTTCGTGCAATTATTTATCGTTTATTTAACGATTTAATAATTAAATACTTGTAAAAACGAAAAAAAGGACGTAGTTTTATATTTTCCTGCAAATTAAAACTTTACGTCCTATGAAAACTCTAAAAAGGTGAACATAAAAAAGGAAAAAAAGGAACGAAACAAAAATATGACGGTAAAGTAATGTTGAGTCCACTCCGAAAAGCATCTTTTTGCCAAACTCTGCGTTGGATACAAATTTTAAAATACTCATTTACAACGAGTGTAATGAGATATGCTCATTGTGGTTGTAAAATTGGTATCCGCCTTTATTTTGGCAAAAATACACTTGTCGGAGTGGACTCATAATTTCAAAACTTCAATACTTTTCCAGTTTGTCTGGGCTCACATTGAAAAGTTGAGGGGATAATGTAAAATATTTAGTTTTCTTTCTTTATTACTTAAAGTATTATACTTACTGTTTGTAAGTAAATCTATAATTTTAAAAAAAACAAAGTCGTTTTAATTTGGAATTGTCAAAAAAAACGAGTAACTT
>JAOZQN010000128.1 GCA_029932195.1 Bacteroidales bacterium
AACTAAAAAACACGATAACTCAAAAACTAAAAAACACGATAACTAAAAAACACGACAACTCAAAACTCAATTATGAATAAATTTAAAGGCACTGGTGTAGCGTTAGTTACGCCCTTTAATGATGATAAAACTGTTGATTATAAATCGCTTAAAAAATTAGTTGAGCATGTAATTACAAATGGAGTAGATTTTTTGGTAGTTCTTGGAACTACTGGCGAAACAGCAACTCTAACAAAAGATGAGAAAAATGAAGTTTTAGATTTTGTTATTGAAGTAAATAATCATCGTTTGCCAATAGTAGCTGGTTTTGGAGGAAATAATACAGATGAAATTATCAACAGTATAAAAGCTCGTGATTTCAAAAATATTGATGCAATACTTTCTGTTACACCTTATTACAATAAACCTTCGCAAGCAGGAATTTACGAACATTACAAGGCTATTTCAAAAAACAGTCCAGTTCCTATAATTTTATATAATGTTCCGGGACGAACAGCCCTAAACATGACTGCCGAAACAACTCTAAAACTTGCTCACGATTTTGAAAACATTATTGCAGTAAAAGAAGCTTCGGGTAATTTTCCTCAAATAATGGAAATTGTGAAGAATAAACCCAAAGATTTTATGGTAATTTCTGGTGATGATGCACTCACTATGCCATTGATGTCGGTAGGAGTAGAAGGAGTTATTTCTGTGGTAGCCAATGTTTTACCTTCTGAATTTGCAGGAATGGTGCGTTTTGCAAATGCCAAAGATTTTTTTATAGCTTATGACTTGCACTACAATATTTTAGACTTCATAAATGCTCTTTTTGAAGACGGAAATCCTGGAGGAATAAAAGCTGCTTTATCAATAAAAGGCATAATTAAAAATAATTTTAGACTGCCATTAGTTCCTGTAAATGAAGCTACTTACAAAAAACTGAAAAAATTAACAAATTAATTGAAAAATTATAAGTAGATGGACAATTTAAAATGGATAATTGACAATTAATTTACTCCTGATTATCAAGTGTAAACCAATCGTAAATCGTAAATTTAAAATTGTCAATCTACTTATAAGCAGTGAATTTATATTTCAATGCTTATTGTTTAAGGTATTTTCATAAATTTATGTGCCTGAATAGAGATTTTCCATTTAGGATTTTTTTTGATATACTCCACTATTTGTGGAGTTGTTTTTTTGTGTCTGCTCCACTCTGGTTGCAAATATAAATGACAATTTTCGTTTACTAATTTTGCATATTTTTCTGCCCAATCATAATCATCATTTTCATAGATAATAACTTTTAGTTCGTTAGCTTTTTTTAAAATAGGCTCTTTTGGAGGCGAATTTTTTTTAGGCGACAAACAAATCCAGTCCCAACTTCCCGAAAGTTCGTAGCTTCCCGAAGTTTCTATAAAAGTTTTTATTCCGTTTTTTTTTAGGCTACTACAAAGCTCATCTAAATTATAAGTAAGTGGTTCTCCGCCAGTTATAACAATAGATTTTGCAGGATAAGAAATTGCTTTTTTCACAATCTCTTCTACCGAAATAAGTTTGTGTAAATCTGCACGCCACGATATTTTTGAGTCGCACCAATAGCAACCAATATCACAGCCACCAAGTCTTAGAAAATATGCAGCTTTTCCTGTGTGGACCCCTTCTCCTTGAAGGGTGTAAAAATCATCAATTAATGGAAACATAAGAAAGTTTACGATTTTTGATTTACGATTTTTGATTTACGATTTACAGCAGATTATCTAAAAATAATAATAAAATTTCAGGTGTAAACTAATCGTAAATCAAAAATCGTAAATCTATTCATTTTTTAATAATGAAATTGTTTTTGTTGGATTTTCGGATTTGAAAACGGCACTTCCTGCAACAAGAACGTCTGCACCTGCTTCAAAAAGTTTTTCTGCATTTTGCAGATTTACGCCACCATCAATTTCAATTAGAGTATTTGAGTTTTTTTCGGTAATTATTTTTTTCAGTTTACGAACTTTTGCGTAAGTATTTTCTATAAAATTTTGTCCACCAAAACCCGGATTTACCGACATAATTAGCACAACATCAATATCCTGAATAACATCTTCTAACAAATCTACCGAAGTATGAGGATTTAATGAAACACCAGTTTTCATACCTGCCAATTTTATACTTTGCAAAGTTCTATGTAAATGCCTACATGCCTCATAATGAACAGTTAAAATATCAGCACCAGCTTCTTTAAAATCGTTGATATATTTGTCTGGATCAACAATCATAAGATGAACGTCAAGCGGTTTTTTTGCCAATTTATTTATTTGCTTGATAATTGGCATTCCGAATGAAATATTTGGCACAAAAACACCGTCCATTATATCAAGATGAAACCAGTCAGCCTCCGATTTATTTATCATTTCTATATCTTTTTCTAAATGCAAAAAATTTGCCGATAAAAACGAAGGAGAAATAAGTCTTTTATTTTTCATAATTTATATTAATTTTGCGTTTCTTTAGTTATCGTGTTCTTTAGTTATCGTGTTGTTGAGTTATCGTGTTGTGAGTTCGCAAAGCGAATATTAAAGACAATGAGATACGACAACTCAAAAACACGACAACTCAAAAACACGATAACTGAATAACTAACAACACGACAACTCAAAAACACGATAACTGAATAACTAACAACACGATAACTCAAAAACTAACAACACGACAACTAAAAAACTCAATGAAACTATTAATTACAAGTTCTACAAAATTTGAAGTTGAAAATATTGCTAATTATTTAAAAATAGATATTTCAAATAATAATCAAAATTTTTGGACAACCGATTTTTTAAATAATCGTATTTCAATACTAGTAAGTGGAATAGGCACGTTTCAGACTATGTATAATTTGTTAGAAAATTTGCAAGAGAACGAATACGATTTTATTTTAAATATTGGAATATGTGGTAGTTTTACAAAATCTTTGCCAATTGGAACTGTGGTAAATATTACCGAAGAGCAGTTTGGTGATTTTGGAATAAACAACAACGGAAATTTTATTTCTATGTTCGAAACTAAATTTATAGACAGCAATATCCCACCTTTTTCAGATGGCAAATTAATAAATAAATCGTATCAAAACAAAATTAAAATAGATGATAATATTAAAAATGTCCATTCCATTACTGTAAATACGGCAAGTGGAGAAAAAGAACAAATTAATAATCTTATAAAAACATACAATGTAGAAGTGGAAAATATGGAAGGAGCATCATTTTTTTATGTTTGTATGAAAAAAAATATTCCATTTTTAGAAATCCGTTCCATTTCCAATCTTGTAGAGCCTCGCAACAACGAAAATTGGCAAATAATGAGTGCTGTTAGCAAACTTACAGATGCTATTAAAATAATTATTTTTGAACTAATTAAGAAATAGTTTTTTTTGTTTATTTGTTGAGTCATTTATTTGTTTATTTGTAAAAAAATAATTACATTTGTGGTTTGAAAAATAATTGACAATGAAATATAAATGCAAAAAATGTGGCTGTCAATAATCTGTTACAAAACCTAATAAATACGATGTTTTTGATATTATATAAAATTATATTTTATATAAGAATTCAATAAATATTGAAAAAAAATAATTTTGTTTTGTGAAGAATATTTAGAGAAATTAGATTTTGATATAATGATATTCTTTTTTAACATTAGCAGACAGCAAATTAAATACTAAAAAATTAAAAATTTACTAAATATAAATGAACGAATTAGAAAAAGAAGTTGAACAAGAAGTTATAGATAATAATGGTGAATATTCAGCAAGTAATATTCAAGTTTTAGAAGGATTAGAAGCTGTTAGAAAACGTCCAGCAATGTATATTGGTGATGTTGGAACACGGGGACTTCACCATCTCGTTTACGAAGTTGTAGATAATTCTATTGATGAAGCTCTCGCAGGATATTGTTCTGATATTGAGGTTTTTATAAATGAAGATGGCTCAATTACTGTTACCGACAATGGTAGGGGAATTCCCGTTGGAATACACGAAAAAGAAGGACGTTCTGCTCTGGAAGTTGTTCTAACTGTCTTACATGCAGGAGGTAAGTTTGATAAAGGCTCTTATAAAGTTTCAGGTGGTTTGCATGGTGTAGGTGTGTCGTGTGTTAATGCACTATCTGTTAAGTTAAATGCTACAATTCACCGAGACGGAAAAATATATTCGCAAGATTATTCAATTGGAGACCCATTGGCAGACATTGCAGTAATTGGCGAGAGCGATAAAACAGGAACAATAATTACGTTTACTCCCGACGACACAATTTTTCATACAACTACTTACGAATTTGATATTCTTGCCACCAGATTAAGAGAGCTTTCTTTTTTGAACAAAGGAATAAGGTTATCTATAACAGATAAACGAGAAAAAGATGAAAAAGGAGAGTTCAAAAACCATGAATTTTTATCTGAAGGAGGACTAAAAGAATTTATTGAATATATAGACGAAACACGAGAACGACTCACCGAAAATATTATCTATATGGAAACCGAAAAAGATGGTATTCCTGTAGAAATAGCACTTCAATATAATACTTCATATCGTGAAAATATTCAGTCTTATGTAAATAACATCAGCACTATAGAAGGAGGAACGCATCTTGCAGGATTCCGAAGAGGACTCACAAGAACTCTAAAACAATACGCAGAAGAATCAGGAATTTTAACAAAAAAGAAAATTACAATAAACGGAGATGATTTTAGAGAGGGACTGACTGCCGTAGTATCTGTAAAAATAGGAGAGCCACAATTTGAAGGGCAAACAAAAACTAAACTTGGGAATAGAGAAGTTACGTCTGCTGTGTCTCAGGCTGTTAGCGAAATGTTGAAAAATTATTTGGAAGAGAATCCTAACGATGCAAAAATTATTGTAAGCAAAGTTATTCTTGCAGCACAAGCACGTATTGCTGCCAAGAAAGCACGTGAACTTGTCCATAAAAGCTCAGTTTTAAAAGGCGGAGGCTTGCCAGGGAAATTGGCAGATTGCACATCACGAGACGCTACAAAAACAGAAGTATATATTGTGGAGGGCGACTCGGCGGGAGGAACTGCAAAACAAGGAAGAGATAGAATGTTTCAAGCAATTTTACCACTTCGTGGAAAAATATTGAATGTGGAAAAAGCAATGCAACATAAAATATACGAAAACGAAGAAATCCGAAATATTTTTACTGCACTTGGAGTAACAATTGGAACAGAAGAGGATAGCAAAGCATTGAACTTAGAAAAAATCCGCTATCACAAAGTAATAATAATGACCGATGCCGACGTGGACGGAAGCCACATTATGACACTTATTATGACTTTTTTCTTCCGATATATGAGAGAACTTATAGAAAAAGGATATTTATATCTTGCAACACCGCCATTATATTTGGTGAAACGAGCTAAAAAAGAACGATACTGTTGGACAGAGGAAGAACGACTTGCCGCAATAGAGGAAATAGGGAAAGGAAAGGAAGAGTCTGTTCATATTCAGCGATACAAAGGTCTTGGAGAGATGAATGCAATTCAACTTTGGGACACAACAATGAACCCAGACACCCGAATTTTACAACAAATAGAAATTGACAATGCAGCCGAAGCAGACCGCACTTTTTCTATGCTCATGGGTGGCGAAGTGCCTCCACGCCGAGCTTTTATTGAACAAAATGCTACTTATGCAAACATTGATGCGTAAAAGATATTTAAGCAACTAAATTAAAATTAGTTGCTTTTATTATTAACAAAACTTAATAAAAATGGAAAGCCAAAATACTGAAATAGATATAATAGAATTGCTTGTTAAAATAGTGAAATTTACAAAACAATATTTTATCTTTTTTATAATATTTACTATTGTGGGAATTATTCTTGGATTTGTTATTTCAAAAAAACAAGTATTCTATACTTCCGAAATGATTGCTACAACAGATTTATATACAGATAATTATTCTGAAAAACAAAAGAAAATAATTTCTAAAAAAGCTACTCAGATAATAATTGAAACAATAAATTTTTTGAATGAAACGAATATTACAAAAGAGTTAAGTTTTAAAAGTAAAATTAGCAGTATTAATGCTTCAATAATTAATAATGAAAAAAAAGAACCTACCGAAAATTTTAAAATACAGGTTGTTTTATCAGAAGAAACTGATTTAAAAACTTTGGATAAGAAAATTAATAGTTATTTATCTGATAATAATTATATAAAATCTGAATTTGAAAAAAATAGATTTCAAAATAATGCTTTAATAGAAAAAATAAATTCAGAGGTTTTAGAAATAGATTCTTTGCAAAATTTACTTCTTAATAAAAAAAACACTAACAATCAGATTGTTATTGAAAGTAATAATGTAATAGCCTCACTATTAGAAAAAAAAATAGATTTAGAAAAAGAGTTAATTTTACTGAAAAGTAAAAAATTAGAAGAACCCCTTGTTGCTATCACTAATTTTTATCCACTTAAAGAAGATATTTCTGATAATAAAATTAGAATAATTATTATTACAATATTATTTTTAATACTTGGAGTTATAGTTGCTTTAATAAGAGAACTTTTAAAAATATCAAAAGATGCTTAAAAACAAACAAATTTATATTACTATTTTTATAATAATATTTTTACCAAGTTGTTTTACAGAAAAAGAATTTATAAATGTTCAAAAAATTCAAGATGTAGAAGAGTTTAATGAAAATGCAATAATTTATTCTTTGCCAAAAACAACTATAATTATAGACGTAGAAGTAACAAAAATAACTCAAATCAAGGGACCTTTTAGCGAATATACCGAACAATTTCTTGGAAGTATTGGAAATATTGTAAAACAAAATGATACTGAATGGAAAATTTCTGATATAAATTTTTATAGCTACCCGCAAATTGACAGCTCAAATATTTATGTTATAAATACTAATTCTACTAATTTTTTAAATTGTGTAAGCCTTTCAAAAGAAGGTTTTCTTTTTAGTATAAATAAAGATATAAACGAGGAATATAACAGTTATGATATTCAGGAAAAGGATTTATATACTGCAAATAAAAACGATAATCTTGCTTACGGTGAGTTGTCTTTGGATAAAAACTATAAAGAAGTTTTTGATACAATTTACAGAACAGAACAAACTGACACTTCGGTAATTAGAATACCTGTTATTAAAAAAAGTATTGTTCGTAAATCGGAAAAAGAACAAGCCGAAGAGCTTGCCGAGGAAATATTAATTCTCCGAGATGACCGTAAAGCATTGCTTGTGGGAGAGGGAGATAGCGATTATTTACCAGATGGAAAAGCTCTTGAAATTATGATAAAAGGACTTGAAGAGCTTGAACAACAGTATTTAAGAATGTTTGTTGGTAAAACTACGACTCAAACATATCATTATAAATTTGAGATTACACCCACTGTCGACCAATTTAACGCAGAAATAGATTTGTTCCGTTTTTCTTCTGGTTCTGGAATTGTTACTTGGAGTAACTCTTTTGGTGAACCAGTTACTGCGAAAATTCAAACTCAAAAAAACATTCAACCTATAATAAATTATAATAAATATAAAAAAGAAGAGGCAGGAAATTCAAAAAAGAAAAAATTAGCTGGGCTATTTTATCGTGTGCCAGAAAAAACAACTATATTAGTGCAAAAAAATAATAAAACTCTCTCAAAAACAGATATTTATATTGCACAATTTGGAACAATAAATTCTTTACCAACAAAAATGTTTTTGAAGGAAAATAATTATGGAATAGAATTTTATTATGATTTAGGTTCTATAAAAAAAATAGAGAAAAAGTGAAAATATTTTTAACTATAAATTAACAATTTAAAGTAGTATAGCAAAAGTTTTTCAACATTGTAAAAGTATAATGCTTTTATTAACAAGGAATTAGTTTATGTTTTAGAACTTTTAACTAACCACTTAATAAACCAAAACTATGCAAGATTTTTTTCAGGGTTACAAAGGTAGGGCACTTGAAGTATTAAAAAAATATAATGTTAGAGTTTGGGGGCAAGCAACTTTCGAAACTACACGAGGGCAGTTTGTAGGAACTGTTTTGCCTCGTTCCGAAAATGACGACGACTTGCATATAGTTATGAAAATAGCTACTGGTTATAATGTAGGTATTGATATTGAAACAGTTACAAAAGCCAAAGAAACTGGTTATAAAAAAGCAAATTATAAAATTCCTGAAAAAGAATTTCCTTACACCGAAGGTTTACCAAGCGTAAAACTCTTTGGCACAGGGGGAACAATAGCTTCTCGCCTTGATTATAGAACAGGGGCAGTAATTCCAGCATTCTCGCCAGGTGAACTTTACGGAGCAGTTCCAGAGCTTGCTGATATTTGCAATCTTACCACCGAAAAAGTATTTGCTGTTTTTAGTGAAAATATGGGACCTGCTCAATACAAACAACTTGCAATAGCAATCGGCAAAGAAATTGAAAACGGTATTGATGGAATTGTTATTGGTCATGGCACTGATACTCTGCATCATACTGCTTCTGCCTTATCTTTCATGGTTCAAAATTCGCCAGTGCCAATTATTCTCGTAGGTTCACAACGTTCTTCAGACAGACCGTCTTCTGACGCTGCTCTAAATCTTATTCATGCAAATTATGCCGCAGGACACTCTGATATTGCGGAAGTTTTGGTTTGTATGTTTGGTCCTACTTCCGACGATTATGGATTTTTGCACAGAGGAACGAGAGTGAGAAAAATGCATTCATCGTATCGTTCTACTTTTAGAACTATTGGTGATATTCCGCTCGCAACAGTTAGTAGAGATAAAATTGTTCTGCAAAAAGAAAAGTATAATCATCGTCGTAAAGACAAAAATGTTACAATATTACCATATTTTGAGGAAAAAGTTACAATGGTATATTATTATCCTCACATGAATCCCGAAATTATTGATGCTATGGTAGATATGGGCTATAAAGGAATTGTTGTTGTAGGAACAGGGCTTGGGCATATCAATAAAGAACTTTATCCAGCAATAGAACGTGCTACTGCTAAGGGAGTTGCAATTTATATGACTTTACAAACAATTTGGGGATACGTCCACATGTTTGTTTACGATACGGGCAGAGATTTGATGGCAAAAGGCATTATTCCGTTGGGGAATATGTTGCCAGAAGTAGCATTTGTAAAACTTGGCTGGGCATTAGGACAAACTTCTGATTTAACGAAGGTTAAAGAGATTATGCTTACTCCAATAAATGACGAAATAACAGAAAGAGAGCCATATAATGGATACCTTGTATATCAAGGAGGAAAAGGTGTGCCAGAAGTAGAAAAATTTATTAAAAATTTCAGAAAATAAAAAGTATCTCCATGCTTCAGCATGGAGAATAAAATAATTTACAAATTAATATTTTATTACTATCAATTTTTTATTAACTTCTCCAAGCTGGAGCTTGAAGTTACAACTCAAATAAATGAAACAAGGTTTATTAATCCTCATTGGAGGAGCGGAAGATAGAAAACATGATAAAAAGGTATTAAAAACTGTTATAGAAAAAACTAAGGCGAAAAGAATAGCAGTAATTCCTACAGCATCATCTTATCAAAGAGAAGTATATAATACTTATCGTAATGCTTTTAGAGATTTGGGAGTAGAAATAGTTTTTAATTTAGACATTCGTTACTCTGATGAAGCAGACAAGAAAGAAAATTTTGAAATTTTAGATCAAATAGACCTGCTTTTTATGAGTGGAGGCGACCAGACTAAACTTGCTGAGGTTTTTTTGGGAACAAAGTTTTATGACGAAATAAAAAAACGTTTCAAAGAGGGACGTTTACATATTGCAGGAACGAGTGCAGGCTCAGCGGTTGTTAGTAATCCTATGCTTTTTGATGGAGACTACAAAGGATTTGTGAAAAATTCAATAAATACAGCCGAAGGCTTTGGTTTACTGCCATCTATAGCAATAGATACCCATTTTTTGCAAAGAGAACGAATAGCAAGACTTTCTCAATTATTAGCTTCGGGAAAAAGTAACAAAGGTATTGGTCTGGACGAAGATACAGCTATAATTATTTATCCAAACTCTAAATTTGAGGTTATAGGAAGTGGAATGGTAACGGTAATGCACGCTGGACGACTTACTGGAAACAATTATTCTAAAATTGAAAATGATAAAATCATAAACTTAAATAATATAAGAATAGGATTTTTATCGGAAGGAGCAAAATTTAATTTGAAACGTTGGACAGTTTTATCGCCAAATAGTAAAATAGATAAAATTGAACCAAAATTGGAATTGAGAAAATCAGGTCTTTAATAAATGAGTTAGGAACTCAGGTTTTTAGTAAGTTAGGAAAAACATTAAAAATGAAAACAATATATTTGCTGTTCTTTTCAATAATAATTTTGTTTTCGGCTTGTTTGCAAAAAAATAAAAAGAGCAAAGAACAAATAAATAATAATGATACTTCTATAGTTTCTCCTGAGATATCAACTCAAATTTCACTTGAAGTTAAAAAAGAATCAATTATAGACAGTTTAAATAAAAATTATAATGGAAGTTATAAAAAACAATATTTGTATTCTATAGAAAAATTATTTAATTATAACAATATTGGTTTTGATTTAAAATACTTAGACTTAAAATTTTTCAGTGAAATTATAAAAATATATAAGTTTAATGATTATTTTCTAACATCTATAAATTACGATAGTTACTGGTCGCATGAATCGAGAAATGAGATTGTTATTTATTTATTAGATGAAAATAATAATATTGTAATAAACGATACAATAAGAGGTTGTCATTATCATAATGGAGAAATTAAAATAATTGACTGGGATAAAGATAAAAAAGAAGATATTGTTTTTACAATAGACTATCCTACACAGAGTATTCCTCATCTCATTTCGCAACTTACTGTTTATTCATTTGATATTAAAACTAATTTGTTTTATGAAAAATTTTACTTAGAATTAGAAGAGAGGAATTGTTTTGAAAAAAAAGATAGTTGTATTTTTATAGAACGATTTTTTACTTTAAGTAAAGACAGGAAAACTATTGAAATAAAAGAAAATACTTATACTTTTGATGTGGAGGATATGCAATGGGAAAATACTATAAAAAATAAACAAATTATAAATAAAACTAAATATTTTTATATTCTTAATGAAAATTTAATTTATAAACGAAAAAATGAAAATTAAGACAGCACTTATATCTGTTTATCACAAAGAAGGATTAGATGAGGTTTTACAACAGCTATCTGATTTAGAGATTGATATAGTCTCAACAGGAGGAACAAAAAAGTTTATAGAAGAAAAAGGATTTAAAGTCCAAAGTGTAGAAGAACTAACGTCTTATCCGTCAATTCTGGGAGGTAGAGTAAAAACTCTTCACCCAAAAATATTTGGAGGAATACTTGCCAGACGAAGCACAGAGTCGGATAAACAAGAATTACAAGAATATCAAATTCCTGAAATAGACCTTGTTATAGTAGATTTATACCCTTTTGAAAAAACCGTGGCTACCAGCCAAAACGAGCAAGAAATTATTGAAAAAATAGATATTGGAGGAATTTCGCTTATCAGAGCTGCTGCCAAAAACTATAAAGATGTTCTTGTTGTTTCATCTATGTCGCAGTATAGCAATTTATTAGAGCTATTAAAAAACAAAAAAGGAAATACTGATTTAGACGATAGAAAATTATTTGCGAAGGAGTCTTTTAATATCTCATCTCATTATGACACATCTATTTATAAATATTTTTCGCAAAATGAACTTGAGAATTTTAAAGTAAGTATAAATAAAGCTACAGAACTAAGATATGGTGAAAACCCACATCAAAAAGGCAGATTTTTTGGAGATATAGATGAGATTTTTACTCAATTACATGGTAAAAAAATATCATATAATAATTTGTTAGACATTGATGCCGCAGTAAATTTAATTGCCGATTTTGACGAAACCACAATTGCGGTAATGAAACACAACAATGCTTGCGGACTTGCTTCTCGCCCAAATTTAAGACAGGCATGGACAGATGCACTTGCAGCAGACCCAATTTCAGCTTTTGGTGGAGTTATTATTTCCAACAAAGAAATTGACTTGGAGACGGCAGCCGAAATTAATAAAATATTTTTTGAAGTTATTATTGCACCCTCATACAAATCAGATGCTTTGGAGGTTTTAAAACAAAAGAAAAATAGAATTATTTTAATTCAAAAAGGAACAGTTACAAATAAATATATTTACAGGCAAGTTTTAAACGGAGCATTAATTCAGGAAAAAGACACAAAAATAGAAATAGCAGATAATTTAAAAACGGTAACAGTTAAAGAACCAACGAATAAAGAAATAGAAGATTTATTATTTGCTAATAAATTGGTAAAACATTCAAAATCTAATACAATTGTTATAGCAAAGGATAAACAACTTATAGCAAGTGGAGTAGGGGAGACTTCTCGCATAGACGCACTAAAACATGCCATAGAAAAAGCCAAAACGTTTAAGTTTGATTTGAATGGAGCGGTCTTGTCGTCAGATGCTTTTTTTCCTTTTGCAGATTCGGTAGAAACAGCTCATAAAGAAGGTATTACAGCAGTTATTCAACCCGGAGGTTCTATTAGAGATAAAGATTCCATAGAATTTTGTAACAAAAACGAAATGTCTATGGTGTTTACTGGAGTTAGGCACTTTAGACACTAAAAATAAGATAGTTTTAACTTTAATTCACCCTTTCACTTTTAAGTGAGAGGGTGTTTTTTTTACTTGATTTTTTTAGGATAAATTTGTTTCAATCGCTCACCCAAAGTGAGTTTTTTGAAAATTTTAGTTTTTTGAAAATCAGGTTATTATATGCTTTCTGTAAAATAATTATAGAATAAAAAATAAAAAGGTTGTTTTTTTTAAATTTAATTTGTATATTTACTAA
>JAOZQN010000129.1 GCA_029932195.1 Bacteroidales bacterium
CTATTGCTGCTTTTAACGGGCTACCAATTATATGTTCAAATGGCAGTGCTGTTAAAGTTTTATTTACATAAGACATAATTTTTTTTGTTTTAAAATGTTATTATTTAAGAAGTTATTTAATTTTTGATACATCTAATTGTTTGTTTATTTATGGTTATACCTAAGGCAGGATTAAATGTTTGTGCATATTCATAATCAAGAGCTATTAAATAAGCATTTACAGGGTCTTTTTTTGTTGTAGTCCAGTATGCCACTCCATAACTTAAATACGAAAAACCATAATTTGTTTCCCACCAACCACTTGCTTTTGCATTAAATCCGCTACTATTTGTCGCTCCTGTATTTGGGCTTGCCCAGTGTTCTGTAGATGTGCTTTTTAGTTTTCCTCCTGCTACTTCGCTTCCTCCTAAGTGTGCAATAAGTTCTAACCATTCGGCATTGCTTGGTAGGTGGTATCCGTTGGGGCAAATTCCTTGCACTCCGCTTGGGTTTGCGTTGGTTTCTGTTTCTCCATTCATGGCATCTACCCATGTGTAAAGTCTGCCAAAAATAGCTGCGTAACTTTCGTTGTTTTCATAAGCAACTACATTAGATATTGCAGTGCCATCGGCATAGTGCATACTGCGTAGGTCTTCTGCCATCCATGTTTGGCTTCCTATTTCTACTGTTGGGTAGGTGTTGCCATCGTAGTCGGTGCAGGTTTCTGGTGTGGCTTCGGCTGTTGTAAAATTCCAAACATCGCTTGGTGTTTCGTGGTTGTTGCCATCTTTTGCCACAATCTTCCAATAGTATTTTGTAGCTGGTTCAAATGTTCCTGCATCGTAACTTGTGCCAGAATGGTCTGCTTTTGCCAAAGTAGGGTTTTCTGCTGTTCCAAAATACAGGTCATAAGTTAAAGCATCGTTTTCGGGGTCGGTGCAAGTCCACTGTATTGTTGTTTCGGCAACATCAATATCGGTAGCATTGTTTGCTGGTGTAATGCTTGCAGGTGTTTCAGGTGCTTTATTTTCGTCTTCTGGCTTTTTGCAACCTGTGTTAATACCTACCAACAGCATTAATAATAACGCAATTGGAATAAAAAGTTTTCTTTCCATAGTTTTTTTTAGTTTAAGGTTATTGAGTTTTTGAGTTATCAAGTTATCAAGTTTTTGAGTTGTCAAGTTTAAAGTTTTTGAGTTATCAAGTTTTTAAGACAATCGTTTTTTGAGAATAAACTTTAAACTTTTAAAAAACAAACACTTACTTAACAATTCTTAATAAAAATCCAAGGTTAATATAATTTTTCAAAAAGTCAAATGTATTTTACTTTATTTTTTAGAAAATCCAACATAGGCTTGTTGTTTTTTCTTTATAAAGTTTCGCCTTTGTTATTTTTTTTACTTAAACAAAGGCGGAATTTACTGTATATTTGTGGTAGCCACACCTCTGCCAAAGTAAAAAAAACTTTGGCAAAGGTATTTTTTTTCGTAGGCTCTTTTAAAAAGAGTAGAAAATGCACTCTAGGGTGTAGAAAATGCACCCACAAGTATAGAAAATGCACTCTGGGAACTAGAAAATGCACTTGAATACATAGAAAACACTCTCTCCTCCCTCCTAACCCAGACAAGCTGGAAAAGTTTTGAATAATATTATGCAAAAAAAACAACGGTTTCAGGATTAAGAGACTAACAGCACTGAAAAGTCGGGAGAACTTTTCTTGTAATTATTAATAGTCTGATTATCAGACAAAAACAGAATTAGCTCTATTTTATTTAATGTCTTATTAATCAACAAATTAACATGTGTCTAAAAAAAATTCCCGACTTCTCAGAACAGCAAACAATAAGCGGCAGGTGAAAAACACCTGCCGAGTGCAGTGAGTTATACTAAAAAAGGTTTATTTGTTTATTAGATTGTATATTAACTGATTACAAAATGTAAAAAGTGAAAATTTTAACCTAATTCAGTATATCCAACTTTAGGTGAGTAGCCTTAACTTTTAATGTTTTTTTATGCTGTATAATTTTTCAAATATTTGTATCTTTCTGTTAGTTTACCATCTTTTAGGATTGTTGCACGTTCCACAATTTTTTTAGTATCATCTCCAAATAAATATGGAAAAACTGCTTCTATTAAAATATCACCAAAATATTTAGAAGCATCTCTCGGAAGTTCTCCTGGTAGGTTATCAACCGCCATAACTGTTATGTTGTTTTTGTCAGAAAAAGCAGATTCTTCTTTTTTTGTATCTGGATTGTAATCAAAATATGGGTCGGCAATGGTCGATGGTCTTAATGTAGAGGGAATTGGCATGGCAATATCGCAACTCACGTCGGCAATTATTTTAATGTTAAAGTCATCTTTTTTAGCTTGCTCTGGTGTGAAAAATACGGGAGATTTATTATCCCAAAAATGACAAGGAATATAAATATTTGCAACTTTGGTATAAGGCTCAAATATTGAAACATATTCAGTTGGATTTTGAAAAAAGTGAGCTAAATCAAATCCTTTTTTCTTTTTATGTTTCACATAATCAATAGGTTCTAATTTAGTATAAACAGGCTTGTCGTAATTTTTAGATAAAAAATCGGAAGGAGAAACTTGTTTTATATTTGCCGCTTTTAGAGTCTCTTCCGCTCCACCTGCTACACGACCTCCACCTGTAATAATAATTTTTTGAGGCTTTAATTCTATATCTTTCAAGTTCTCATACATTTCATCTTTATCTTTATAGTCGCTTGCAGGTTTTAAATTACTAAGATAATTATTTTTCAAACCCTCAGCTCTTATAGCATTGTATGCCCCAACTATTCCAGCCCATTTGCCAAAAGCAACTTGCCTAATTCCTTTTGCATCTGTCAGATATTCATAATCAACAAGAGTTATCTTGTCTTTTATCATTTTTTGAATAAGAGATTTATTATATGGTTGCTCTTTGGCTACGTGTGCAAAAAATAAATATTTTTTGCTCGGAATAAAAGTATTCATTTTTACTTCTTTCACCCCTATCAATATATCGCAGTTGGATAAATCCTCTTTTAGTGGTAGTCCTTCCTTCAAATATTCTTCGTCTTTATATGCTCTTATTTCACTTGGTTGCACATATATTTCAACGTTAGGAAACTTGTCCAAAATACGCTTTCCTTGTTTTGGTGTGATTGCAACTCGTCTGTCTGGTGGATTTTTGGTTTCTTTTAGAACACCAATTTTTAATTTTGTCATATCTTTTTAAATTACAAGTTTCAGGTTGCAAGTTACAAGTTTCGGGTTGCATATTAGAAGTTTCATACTACATGTTTAATTTTATGATAAGACATTTATATAACTTGTAATCTGCAACTTCTAACCTTCAATTTTTTAATTTTATGATGCTTTTATATAACTTGCAACCTGTAACTTGTAACTTGCAACTATTTTATTTTGCCAAAATTAAAAAATAAACAGTAAAAAACTTGATTATTTGTAAAAAATATTGTTTTTTTGCAAAATAATAAATCTATTTATTGAGGTGTTGTATCTTATAGTCTTTAGTTTTTAATTTGTTTACACCTGACAATTCTTATATAGCAAAATAAATTATAGGTGTTAGCTAATTAAAAACTAAAGACTAAAAATTCAACACTACCACTTGGGGCTGATTTGGTTTTGACAGCAGATTAGATGGGTTTGTAAGCATGTCGGGCAAGGTAACATATCCCGTAATAATGAGTTACACACTTTATAACTGACGAATCTTACGATTACGCTCTTGCTGCCTAACCGAATTATAGTAGGTTAAGCTTAATTCCGGTATTAGATACTGGAACGGGACATCTCGCAACGGGGTTTTGCTTATTCCCAGCATTGCAATGAGGTGCAGACAATAACTAAGATAGTGCGAATATGCCTTGCTATTTGCATGAAACTAAAGAGGATAAGAAATAGTTTTGAGTGCTTTTTCTCTTGCTATTTACGAAAACTAATGAAAAGATAAACATGTAGAAAGCAAGTTGGTCATTTGTTTGGACCGGAGTTCGAGTCTCCGCAGCTCCACCAATTACAGAAAAATAGAATAATAAAAAAAAGCAATTTGAGAAATCAAATTGCTTTTTTTTTGTTATTCAAAAGAATATTTTTTGTAATAACTAAAAAAAATAAGCTTAACCAATTTTTGTAAAGAAAAAAGGTTACTTTTGGAAAAATTATTATGGACAGATCATAAATAAAAAACTTAAAATATATGAAATTAACAAAAATTACAGAATTAAACCAAGAGAATAATTTAGTTTTATTAGTGAAAAAGGATTCAAAATTAGATAGTTATGGACTGTCTAAAGTTGAGCAAAAATTTGTAAGTAAACAAATTGAAGACGATAAGAAATTTGTAGAAATAAACCAATATACTCGTAAAATATTTATACAATTTTTTGATAAAAAAGAAGATGAAGAAATTTATCAAGTAAAAGAAAAGGCAAGAAAGTCTGCTTATAAAATCTGTGGTAAATTAAATGCAGATAAAATTAAAAATGCAGATATTTTAAGTCTCTGCTCTCCCGAATTAACATTCACTTTTGCCGAAGCACTTATTTTGAGTAATTATCAATATTTAAAATACTTTACCAAAGATTTAGATAAGAAAACAAATACTTTGGAAAGCATAAATATTTTGCACAAAGAAATTACTGAAGCCGATTTAAGCGAAATAACAAATATTACAGAAGGCGTATTTGCTACCCGAAATTTAGTAAATGAGATTCCTGCCGAGTTAACTTCCGTAAAACTATCAGAAGAGTTAAAAGAACTTTCCAAAAAATCTGGTTTTGATATTGAAATTTTTAATAAATCAAAAATAGAAGCACTAAAAATGGGAGGTTTGCTTGCCGTAAACAGAGCAAGCAACATTGACCCAACATTCTCTATCCTAACTTGGAAACCAGAAAATGCTAAAAACGAAAAACCAATTGTCCTTGTGGGAAAAGGAATTGTTTATGACACAGGAGGCTTGAGTATAAAACCATCTCAATATATGGTGGAGATGAAAAGCGATATGGCAGGAGCTGCAACTGTTGCAGGAATTATGTCTGTTGTTGCAAAACAAAAACTTCCACTCTATGTAATTGCACTTGTTCCTGCCACAGATAACGCTGTGAGTAACAAGGCTTATGTTCCGGACGACGTAATAAAAATGCACAATGGAATGACCGTAGAAATAGGAAATACCGACGCAGAAGGTCGCTTAATTCTTGCTGATGCTTTAAGCTACGCACAGAAATACGAACCCGAATTAGTTTTTGATTTTGCGACACTCACAGGAGCAGTAATCAGAGCTATTGGAAACGAGGCTATTGGAATTATGGGAACTGCAAAAGAAGAGACTTTTAGCAAGATAAAACAAGCAGGTAATCATACCTACGAACGCACAATAGAATTTCCTCTTTGGGAGGAATATGGTGAACAAATAAAATCTAAGATAGCTGATGTTAAAAACATTGGAGGTGCATATGCTGGACAAATCACCGCAGGAAAATTTTTGGAGCATTTTACAAATTATTCTTGGATACATTTTGATATTGCAGGAACTGCTTTCTTACCCAAACACAAAGGATATGCAGGAACTGGTGGAACAGGTTCGTCTGTGCGACTGATTTATAATTTTTTGAAAAATTATTAATAAAACATTATTCGTAGAGACGTGCCACGTGCCACGTCTAAATAATAACAAACACCATGCAAATTTAGACGTGCCACGTGGCACTAAAATAAATAACAAACACCATGCAAATTTAGACGTGCCACGTGGCACGTCTCTACAATGTGCAACTATTTAAAATTTTTGTATCATAATAAAACAAATTAACAATAAAATCGTTTTTAAAATATACTAATTATTAACCCCCGAAATTTAGATGTTTACTTTAAATAAACTTCTAAATTTATTGATAATTAGTCTAAAGCAATTTTTATTTACCAACCAAACCAAAAATAACCCACAACCAAATGAATTTTACAGCCAAAACTATTGCAGAGTTTCTCAAAGGAGAAGTTTATGGAGATGGAGATATTAAAGTTAATAATATTTCAAGAATAGAAGAAGCAAAAATAGGGACACTTGCCTTTTTGGCAAATCCAAAGTATAATAAATATTTATACACAACAGAGGCTTCTATTGTTTTGATAAACAAAGATTTTGAACTTGAAAAAGAAATCCAGCCAACCCTTATTAAAGTAACAGATGCTTATAAATCTTTTGCCTCCCTTTTAGAATTGTATCAACAAACTCGTTTCAATAAACAAGGTATAGAGCCTAATTCTCATATAGATAGAACTGCTAAAATTGGCGAGGACGTTTATATTGCAGATTTTGCATACATCAGTAAAAATGTTAAAATAGGAAATAATGTAAAAATATATCCTCACGTATTTGTGGGCGAAAATGTAAATATAGGAGATAATACTATTTTAAATTCGGGAGCAAAAATATATTTTGATTCTCAAATAGGAGCAAATTGTGTTATACATTCAGGAGCAATAGTTGGTAGCGACGGATTTGGATTTGCCCCACAAAAAGATGCTGCCTTCAAAAAAATCCCACAAATAGGAACTGTTATTATTGAAGACAATGTTGAAATTGGTGCAAACACAACCATTGACCGTGCTACAATTGGTTCTACAATTATCCGAGAAAATGTAAAATTAGATAATCTTATCCAAATTGCTCACAATGTAGAAATTGGTGAAAATACTGTAATTGCTGCACAAACGGGAATTGCTGGTTCTACCAAAATAGGAAAAAATTGTATGTTTGGAGGTCAATCTGGATTTATGGGGCATCTCACAATTGCCGATGGAGTAAAAGTTGGAGCACAAGCCGGTGTTACTAAAAGTGTAAGAAAAGAAGACACCGTTCTTCTTGGCTCTCCAGCATTTCCTATAAATGATTTTTATAAATCTGCAATATTTTATAAAAAATTACCCTCTATTAACGAACGAATAGTGCAATTAGAAAAAGAAATAAAAGAATTAAAATCAAACAGTTAAAAAAAAACTTTTTTATTTCCAAAAAAAATTAATAATATTGGAGTTCAAAAATAAGTATTGAAATTAAGAAATTTTGAAGTTTTTATTTATTCAAGAAAACAACATAATTATCTTAAAATCAAAATCTTATTAGAATTTAATTTCTATTTTATAACTTCAAAATAATAATTTAAAATGTCTGAAAAACAAAAAACAATATCAAAACCAGTAAGACTAAAAGGCACTACTTTACACACAGGATTAGAAGTAACAATAATCTACAATCCTGCACCCGAAAATCATGGTTTCAAATTTAAAAGAACCGATTTAGAAGGACAACCAGTTATTAACGCACTTGTAGAAAATGTTGTAGAAACAGAACGAAGCACAACAATAGAGCAAAATGGAGCTAGAGTTACAACCATAGAACATGTTCTTGCTGCTGCTTACGGTTTAGAAATTGATAATTTATTAATAGAAATAGATGGACCAGAATCACCAATCTTAGACGGAAGTGCAAAATTATACGTTGATGCGTTGTTGGAAGCAGGAATAGTGGAACAAAATGCAGAGAAAAAGTTTTTCATTATAGACAGTGCCATAAACTATTCAGACGAAGGAAATAAAACAGAAATAACAACATTTCCTTGCACTAATTTTAGTATGAATGTAATGATTGACTACGAGTCTGCTGTGCTTGGAAATCAATATGCTTCAATAAATGATATTAGTGAATTTAAAGATGAGATTGCTCCAAGTAAAACTTTTGTATTTCTCAGAGAATTAGAATATTTGCTAGATAATAACTTAATAAAAGGTGGAAGCCTCGACAACGCACTTGTTATTATTGAAAAAGGACGACCACAAGAAGAACTTGATGCACTTTCGGATAAGTATAACAAGCCAAGAATAAAAGGAATAGAAAGAGGTATTTTAAACGAAAAAGATGTCTTATTTAGTAACGAGCCAGCACGACACAAACTTCTTGACCTCATTGGCGACCTCGCACTTGTAGGAATGCCAATTAAAGGTAAAATTCTTGCAACACGTCCTGGACATGCTTCTAATGTGCAGTTTGCAAAAAAAATACGACAAGAAATAAAGAAAAGAAATTCTAAAAGATATATCCCTTATTGTGATACAACTGTAGAACCAGTATTTGATGTAAATCAAATTAAAAAATTACTACCACATCGCCCACCTTTCTTATTGGTAGATAAGATTATAGAAATATCCAGCACCAAAATTATTGGAGTAAAAGGCATTACTGTAAATGAACCATTTTTTATGGGACATTTCCCAGACGAACCTGTTATGCCAGGAGTTTTGATTGTAGAAGCTCTTGCACAAACTGGTGGTATTCTAGTTCTTAACACAGTAGATGAGCCAGAAAAATATTCTACATATTTCCTGAAAATTAATAATGTGAAATTTAAAAAGAAAGTTGTTCCTGGCGATACATTGATATTAAAATGCGAACTTAGCGAGCCTGTCCGACGCGGAATAGTTAATATGAATGCACAGGCAATTGTAGGACAAACAATTGTAACAGAAGGACATATGACAGCACAAATTGTGAAAAACAAATAATTAATTAATTAATAATGAATAGTGAATAATGAATAATTGGTTTACACACAAGGAGTTCTCAAATTTTAATTAATAAAAAGAAAGAACCTTTTATTTCTTAGTAAAATTTAAAAAATAAGTTCGGATTTTTGACACAGTTATTTTATTTATTTTCGAGCTTTTAAAATTCAATAATAGCGGGCTATTTGTGAACTATTAAAAGCTCTAAAATGAATAAAATAACAAGTCAAAAACCGAAGTTATTATTTAATCTTTACTTATACTAAACCGCTATCAAGATAACGAATATAAAAACAAAACAAAAATAATTCTTTTTCTAAATCGTCATTTTGATAACAGTTTAGTATTAGATGTAAACTAATTATTCATTATTCATTATTCGCTATTCATTATTCATACTTAATTAAAAAAAATGATACACCAATTAGCATACGTTCACAAAAAAGCAGAAATAGGGAAAAATGTTACAGTAGAACCATTTACTACTATTTCGGCAGATGTAAAAATAGGAGAAGGAACTTGGATAGGACCAAATGTTACAATAATGGACGGTGCAAGAATAGGCAAAAATTGCAAAATATTTCCTGGAGCAGTAATTTCTGCCGTTCCACAAGACCTTAAATTTCAGGGCGAATATACAACATTGGAAATTGGTGATAACACAACCGTAAGAGAGGCTTGCACTCTTAATAGAGGAACTACGGCAAAAGGAAAAACAGTTATAAAAAACAACTGTTTATTAATGACTTATACACACATTGCTCACGATTGCGAAATTGGAAATAACTGCATAATAGGAAATGCTTCACAAATTGCAGGAGAAGTTGTTATGGAAGATTTTGCTATACTTTCGGGGCTTTCTGGTGTGCATCAATTTGTGAGAATAGGACAGCATTCGTTTATTTCAGGAGCTTCACGCGTGGGAAAAGACGTGCCACCATACACCATTGCCGCACACGACCCGCTTTCTTACGTAGGGATAAATCTTGTAGGACTACAGCGACGTAAATTTGAAAAAAAAATATTGACAGAAATTAAAGACTGTTATAGAATTTTATATCAATCAAAATTGAATTATGCCAATGCTGTTGCTAAAATAGAAGCAGAAATTCCGCAGTCAAACGAAAGAGATGCAATTATTTGTTTTGTGAAAAATTCAGACCGAGGAATAATGAAAGGCTTTAATAAAATGAGATAGATGTGTAATGTAACAGGGCTATTGGCTTTTAGCTGTTGGTTATTGGCTTGTTTTTGCGAAGCCAAATGCCAATAACTAAAAGCCAATAACCCTGATACGTTACACATTCTTATAGTTTTAGGTTTTGTTCAAAAATAGATTTTACTGCTTCGCTTTGCGAAACTTGTAACATATATACTGATAGGTTAAAATCTTTACTTTTTGTATTTTGTAAACGAATAAACAAATAAACCTTTTTTAGTATATACTGGATTAGGTTTAAAATTTAACTTTCCAAATTAAGTATTCATTTAAAAATCAGAGCATTCAAAATTTCAAAACTTCAAAATTTCAGCCTTATTCAGTATAACTTGAAATATATTCTCCAATAAAACAAAAATGAAAACAACCACACTAATATTTATTCTAATTATTTTTTCTACCAGTGTATTTTCACAATCAGAAATATGGAAATTAAATGGTAAAAAGATATTTACAGATACTTTGCTCGTAGATACAAGCGATTATGTTTTTTACAAAAGCAAGAAAGGAAGGACTAAATCGATAGAAAAATCTGAAATTTTTCATGTTAAACAAAATAGCAAAACACAAATATTTTATGTTCCAGATAGTATTTCAGATAGCTTTACTGTAGCCGAAATGCAAGATTATGTGCAAGGAATGCACGACGGACGAAATCACAAATCATATATTTTTGTTTCGGGAGGAGCTGTTGTGGGACTTGTTACTCCATTAGTATTTCCCTTGGTAGGCATGGGAAGTGGTTTTACTCCCATTATACCTGCATTATACACTCTCGGGATTGGCATTCCAAAAGTTAGAGAAAAAAAAATATCACTCCCTAAAAAACATGAAAACAACCAACATTATATAATTGGCTATCAAACAACAGCAAAGAAAAAACGAATTATAAATACAATTATAACATCTGTTACTGGTCTTGCCAGTGGAATAGCTATTTCATATTTAATTTATGATTTTGAATTATAAATCTATCAAAACATTGGTGTTTATAAGTGGCTGGCTCAAAACTTGTTAGTTGTTGTTGATTAATTTATTTATTTTTCAACTGTCCATTAATCGTAAAATTGATAGAGTTAACAAAAAAAAACGAAACAATGAAAAAAATACAACTGATAATAATCTTGTTGGCAAGTAGTTTAATTGGACATGGACAAATAAATATACCGATAATAAAAACACCGCAAGTAGCAACGTTTCAAAATTATTCAAATACAGGAACACAACAAACAAACAATCAAAATTTTATTCCAAATTACAATCAAAATAATGGAATGACAAGAACAGAATACAATAATCAATTGATTATGCAAGAAGTAAAATACCATCAACGTCTGCAAGAACTGAACAAAATATTTAATGGTGTAGAAAATATTAACAACAGTTCTGGTATAAATTATTATTTCCCTTCAAATCCAAATATACCTGGCAAAATACATTATTTGAATGCTTATAATGAATTTCAAAAAATGCTAAAAAGTGAAGATGAATTAAGTATTAAAAAAGCTGTATTTCTTACTGAAAATGCCTATTATGAAAATACTTTATCGTATGAAAAAATGGAATATATTATTGGAAACATAAAATTTTTATGCGATTATCAAATGAAAAATAATAACTTGCCAAATAGTGATTTAGCAAAAAACCTCGTAATATATCAAATTTTTGCAGATACGGTAGGATTGTGGGACGAATCACAAAAACAAATGTTATATCATTATCCTTTTAAGTATGATTTTAAAGATTATAGAGGCGACACTATTTGGGAAAATCAGTTTGTAACCAAACTTTTGATGACCGAAAGTGGGCAATGTCATTCTATGCCACTGCTTTATCTTATAATTGCCGAAGAAATGGAAACACAAGCATGGTTAGCTTATTCTCCAAAACATACTTATATCAAATTTAAAACAGGACAAAATACATGGCAAAATTTTGAAACTACAAACGGAATGCTAACAAGCGATGCTTTTGTTATTCAATCAGGATATATAAAATCGGAAGCAATTGTAAACAAGGTGTATATGGATACATTAAGTAAAAAACAAACTATTGCTCATTGTTTGCTTGATATGGCAAAAGGATATGAACTAAAATATGGATACGATAATTTTTATTTACAATCGGTTGAATTAGCATTGGAATATCACCCAAATAATGTAGTTGGTTTAATGATGAAATCTAATTATTACAATGCTTTGTGGTATTATGTTAAAACACAGCAAGATAATCTCGGAGGCATACCAGAAGGAGAATTAGAAAAAACTAAAGAAATATATATTAACGCAAAAGGAAGTTATGACTATGTTCAAGAAATTGGCTACGCAGATATGCCAGAAGAAGCCTACATAAAATGGTTACAATCAGTAAATAAAGAAAAAAGCAACAATAAATACAACACAATTAAACAAGCATTAAAAGTAAAATAAAAATGAAAAAAATATTTATTCCACTAACAATAATTTTGCTATTTTACGGAGAGTTAAAAGCACAAAATCCATTTGAGCAATTTGGCTACGATGTAAAAATATTAACAATGACAAACGGAAAATTTAATGAGTTTTTCGATTTGGACAGCATACAGCAAATAGGAGAGGTTCTAATAAATACAAATACAATGAAAATTGTAGGTTTTGCAGAAAAAGACAGTGTAAATCCGATGCCAGATGCTTCATTAATTAGCCGTTGGGTGTGTCCAGACCCGTTGGCAGAAAAATATTATTTTATAAGTCCTTACACTTACGTTGTGAACAATCCCATTGTTTTTATAGACCCAAATGGAATGGAAGTATGGAAACCTGAATTTAATGAAGATGGAAATATAGTATTGAAAAAAGAAAGAGGCGATAATGCCGAAACTTTACACAGTCAGCTATCTGCATCTGGTTATAATACCACGATAGAACAAGCAGAAGAACTGGTTAGTAGTGCTGATGAAAATGGAGATATTAACTTATCCCAAAATACATCTGCAATAGAAGGAACAGATTTAGAAACAACTGTAAATTTAGTTACAGAACAGATTAATAAAGCAACAAAAGGTAATGATAATTGCGTTAATGTCTCAATGATTTCTCTTAAGGAATATAAGGAAAATG